>CAMDDY010000067.1 GCA_945893125.1 Bordetella parapertussis | reverse complement strand
GCCGCGAACGTCGCGCAACGTGCGGCCGGCAAGCTCGATCAAAGTGCGATGCACATCGGCGCGCGTCATGCCCGCGCGCGCGCAGATGCCGGCGTGCTCCGGACTCATTGCCACCACCAGGTCCGAATTGGACATCACCAGATTAAACGACCCCAGGGTATGCATGGAATCGGCGATGCCGGTGAGTAACCGGTTCGGTTCTTCGCTCACGTCGTCATGACACACGTGCGGCGCTTCGACCATGGCGCAGGTGATCACGTTGTCGGTGGGCGCGTAGCCACGTGACACCGCAAGTGTTTCCCACGGACTGGCTTCGACGTTCTCCGTCAGGCATGCCGAATACCGCAGCGGTGAAGCGAACACCGTGGCGGATGCGCCGCCCGGCATGGCGCCGCCGAGGTTGAACAGCATCAGCCGGATCGTGCGCCCAATCGAGGCATTGGCGCGAAAGCCGGGGCCGAAGCAGCCGTTGCCGCCATGCAAGCCGATTTGTTTTGCGTAAGGGCCATTGACGATCATCAGCGGCGCCACCGGCCCCATCGTGCCTTGAACGCCGTTGAGATTGAATTCCTTGCGCAGCAACAGAGGAACCGCGCCGAGCAGCACCGGCAGATATTCAGGTTTGCAGCCGGCCATCAGCGCGTGTATCGCCACGGTGCGCACGGTGGCCGGCCCCATCGCCGGCGGAGTTTGCCCCAGCAGTTCTTCCGGATCGCGCCGGGTGGCGGCAAGCATGCGCTGCACGCGCGCCTCGGTGGGCGTGACCACCGGCAGGCCGTCCGACCACGCTTTTTCGAGAAAAAATTCAAACTCATCAACCGTAGTGCTCAAAATCAATATCCCTGTATCACGCGCGTCATCGGCATGCCGGCGCCGATGTAGACATCCTGCGGGCCGGGGCCGCCGGCCACCGCGATGTAGAATTCTTCGGGCGCGCGCGCGCGCCACACCGTATCGGCGTCGCCGCGCCCGTATTCGCACTCGGTGTCGGCAAACGCCTTGGCGAAGTGGCTGCGCGGCAGCCGCGCGAATTCCCACAGCTTTTGCTGAATATCGCGCTTGGTGAGACCGGCTTCGAACAACGAGCGTGCGTGATTCACGCCGAGCAGCAGCAACGCGCCATCGCCGCCGCCATACATCGGCGGCATATTGCTGGCGATCTGGCGCAGGATTTCATCGGGGCCGACGCCTTCTCCACCGGAGATATTGCAGAAATTAGACGCCTTGAACGCAGTGATCGTGCTTTGCTCGCGCTTGAAACCGCGATCGACATGAAACGGCGTCCATGGATTTTCTGCTTCGTTCTCGCCGCACAGGTACGAGTAGCGCAGCGGCGAACCGAAGCTCACTTTTGAATAGACACCGGGCAGCGCGCCGCCGATGTTGTTGCAGATCAGGCGCACCGCGCGGCCGATGGTGGCGTTTGCGCGCCAGCCGGGGCCGAGGCAACCGGTGCCGTAATTGATATTGAGTTTGTCGCGCACCGGGCCGTTGACCAGAAAAAACTCGGTCATCGGATTGGTGGTGATCTGCATCAACTCCAGCGGAAAGCCGCGGTCGCCTATGGCATCCACCGCGGCGATCACCACGGGCATGTATTGCGGCAGGCAACCGGCCATGATGGCGTTTACCGCGATGCATTCCACCGTGGCCTGCCCCTTGCGCGGCGGCAGCGTTGCGATGAGTTCATCGCCCTTGCGCCCCGATGCGGCGACGAATGCCGCAACACTATCGGGCGTGGCGGGGATCACGGGCAGACCATCGGTCCACCCTTGATCGTAGGCGTGCTCATACGACTTGCGTATGAGATCGGCGACGGAGTTGCCTTCAAGCTGTGTATTGATCTGTGCCATGTTTGCGCGCTCCCTTAAACCGGCACCGACGAACGCACGATGCCTCGCACGCCTGACTGTCCGCGCGCGGCACTTGCCATGCGGCGTTCGATTTCCGCCGCCGGCGTGGTGAGACCCTCGATGATGGTCGGCATCATGGCCGCGGCGCGCGTGCGCAGCACGTCGGATTCGAGTTGCCGGATCGGATTGGGCGTATCGGCGATGACGACATAAGGGCAGCCTTCGGTGGACGCCATGCGGCGGCCGAATTGCGTGAAGGTGTCGGTGACGATCATCACCGTGGGCACACCGAGTTTTTCGAGGGCTGGCGTGACGTGGCTACACCACGTCGTGCACGAGCCTCAGTCGCCGCTGGCGGTGATGACGACATCCACGCGCCTGGCAAGATCGGCCAGCTGATCGCGAATGCCGTCGATGATCTTGCCGCGATTGACCGGTACTTCGCGCATCGGCTGCTCCATCACCACGGCCTTGGGTTTGAAGCGCTCTTTAAGTAATTCGCCCACGGCGGCGAGTATATGCACCGCGGACGGCCGCCAGTTGGGCAGCAGCCCGATGGTTTTGCCATCGAGCGTGGATGGGCGTTGCGCCAGCGTGCCGCCGCCGCTGGTTTCATCGAGATAAACAGACTGCGGCGATACAACTTCCAGACTCAGTGTTGCCACGACAGTTTCTCCTCATGGGTTGTCTGCTCGAAATGCTACGCGCAAATACCGCGCGCCTCAACCGTGACCATCAATCGTCAACCACGGCAATCGCCCGCACCGGCGCGGCTTCCACGCCCTCGTATTTGGCCGGCAGCGCATACATCATGGCACGTTGTCCGATCAACTCATCGATCTGGCCGCCGAGGTTTTCGATCATCAGGATGCCCTTGGGCAGCAAGGTCTTGTGCCCGTAGCTGCGCGGGAAAATCTCCGTGTCGGGATCCTTGGGGAAAATATCCGGTCGCAACTGGCGCCAGTAGCGCACACGCATGTAGATGTGTTCGGGCGACGGGCAATCGGCGCACAGCGCCTTGGGCGAGCGGCCCACCACCCAATCGATGCCGCTCTTGTCGAGGCCCGGCGACTTGAGGATGTATTTTTCCTCGTCATCGGCAAAGTGGTGCCAGCCGGTACACAGCACCAGCATGTCGTCGGAGGTGAGCGAACTCGCGTGCTTTTCGAGATGGTCCGCGGTGATCGCGCCGAAATCGCCCATGCGGCAATCGACGAACAGCGCCGGTCCGATCATGCGGTGCAGCGCGACCTGATCGATGGTTTCGCCATTGGCGTAGTACAGCGCCGCGGTATCCATGTGCGTGCCGGAATGCAGCGACGCGGTAATCTCGCGCGTCTTGAGCCCGTTGCGCGAATACCAGCGCAGCGTGCGAAACGTCACTTCGGGATGGTCGGATGAGCGCGCCGTGTGCGGCGACAGCGGTTGAGTCAGATCGATATAACGGGGCATGGCGCGGATTCCTTCGGGCGTGGGGAACAAATTTGAAACGTTGAACTTCCGACACTATCGCCGCATCAGCGTAGTGGCGTCTTGCGGCCCTGTCAACGCGGTGTTCCATATCCTGAAGCGCGGTAGAGCCGGCGCGCGCGGCGTGACAACGGCGAAATTGGTTGAAATCACGATCAGTGCCATAATAAATTCTACAGAGGCTTTTTTTAAGAGGGGCCCTTGGCTGGTCATGTTGTCCGGCGGAATTTCTATGCGGTGCGCGCTAGCGGGAACGGCCCCCGCGCCGACCTATCCGATCAAACCGGTGCGCAGGCCGAGTAGTGCAAAAAAACAGTGGAGCGACAATGGGCGCTGAACAACAACACGACGTAGTAATTATCGGCGGCGGCATCGCCGGGATGATGGCCGCCAACCGCGCCGCGCAGCTCGGCATGACGGTCATCGTGCTGGAAAAAGGCGCCGCGGAAAAATACCTCTGCAATACGCGTTTCACCGGCGGCTCGCTGCATATCTGCCATCGCGACATCATGCACGACGAAGCCGTGCTGCGGCAGGCGATACGCGATAACACGGCGGGTTATGTGCCGGAAGACTTCGCGCTCCTGATCGCCCGCAACGGGCGCCGCGTGGTGCGCTGGTTGCAGGACGAAGGGCTGAAATTCATGCGCGCCAGCGCCTCGGAACACCATCGCTGGGTGCTGGCGCCGCCGGGGCGTTCCAAGCCCGGCGTCGATTGGGAGGGCCGCGCGGGTGATGTGTTGCTGCAAACGCTGGAGCGGCAACTCAAGCAGCGCGGCGGCGCAATTGTGCGTGGCGCACAGGCGCAATCGTTGCTGAGCGAGGACGGGCGCTGCGTCGGCGTCGCCGCGCTTCATGCCGGCGAACAAAAAAACTTTCGCGCGCGAGCCGTTATCATCGCCGACGGTGGATTTCAGGGCAATGCGGACATGATGCGGCAATACGTGACCAAACATCCCGAGCGCATCAAGCAGCGCGGCGCGGGCACCGGCAATGGCGACGGCCTGCGCATGGCGCAGGCGCTGGGCGCGGCGGTGTCCAACCTTGAACCGTTCTACGGCCATGTGCTGAGCCGCGACGCGCTGACCAATGATTTGCTGTGGCCGTACCCCTTGCTCGATGCTCTGGTGACGGCGGGCATACTGGTTAACGCGCGCGGTGTACGTTTTGCCGACGAAGGGCGCGGCGGCGTTTATGTCGCCAATGCCATCGCGCGTCTGGATGATCCGCTCTCCGCCGTGTGTATTTTTGATCGCGATATCTGGGAACAACCCGGCGCCCGCGAATTGGTGCCGCCGAATCCCCACCTGCCCGCAGTGGGCGGCACGCTGCATAAGGCGAATGACCTCGGCGCACTCGCGGGGCTGGCGGGTCTGCCCGCGGCGGCGCTCAAGGCGGCGGTTGACGACTATAACCGCGCGCTGGGCGCCGCGGTGGAAGGCAGCGGCGCGCCCTTGCCGCTGACGCCGGAGCGGCGTACCCAACGTTATAAACCGATGCCGATATTGAAGCCGCCGTTTTTTGCCGCGCCTGTTGTCAGCGGCATTACGTATACGATGGGCGGCATTTCCATCAATCTCCATGCGCAGGTGATGCGTGAGGATGGCTCCGCGATAGACGGTTTGTATGCGGCGGGTATCGCCGCCGGAGGGCTCGAAGGCGGTCCGCAGATTGGCTACGTGGCGGGCCTTGCGCGATGCGGCGTGACGGCACTGGTGTCGGCCGAGCATATTGCGACGCAAAACAACGCTGTTGCAGGCCACGTACAATAAAACATGAATAAAATCATAGTGTTAGCGTTATTGATGCTGGCGTGCCTACCGTGCCACGCGCAACAGGCCATCGCGATAAAAAACTTCACGCCCGCGCAAAAAGCCGAATGGAATCGCTTCATGGATAACGGGGGAGGCAATGGCAACGGCACGTGTATGCCCATCATGGAAGCTGAAATCAGAAAAGGTCGGTGCGATAAATTTGCGTTTACGGCGGACGTGAGCATCGGCAAAGACGGCCGCATAAAAAAAGTGCAGGTTCTGCAAAGCCGCATTGTTTGCGAGGACAAAGCGATACAAAAAGAATTGCTCAAGTGTTTTGTACAAGCGTTTCATGACGATCCCGGCACGGTGTATTTCCATAAGTTGCGAAATCACGTTGTGCGAAACGCGGTGCTTTAGTGTTTGCCCGCTGCGCAATTAGGGTTGCCGGATTGGGCCTCGTCGCGGCGGCGTTCACCGCGGGCGCGGGATAGTTTCCGGCCTCTATCAGCAGTTGTAGAATTTCTTGACGATCGGTTCCGTGCTGGTGCAGGTGTTAGTCCAGGTGACCGAAGTGGAGCTAAAGAGCGGGGTCATCGTTACCGTTTTCCCATCGATGGTGCCCGGCTTGATGTTGTCGAGTGTAATGGTAATGCTGCCGTTATTGGCGCTTACCGATACGGCGCTCACTTCGGTTGTGCGTGTAGGGGCGCTCATGATGCCCAGCGATGACCAGTTATTTGCAGAAACCAGATCAACATTACCGTTTTTCTGACGGAAATCCGCCAATGCAGTCTTTAGCGGCGCGACATAGCTGGCCGAGTTTGCGAGCTTGGCTTTCGCCGCGAATTCCTGATATTGCGGAATGGCAATGGCCGCCAGAATGCCGATAATCGCGACCACCACGACTAATTCGATAATGGTAAATCCGCTTTGCAATCGCTTCATTGAAATTCACCTGGTGAATTCGACGCCATTATAGGTAAATCACATTTCCCTGAACGCAATTCTAATACGGAACGCCCCCAATAAAAGAAACAAAAGAGGCAGGTCAAGTTATGTAGCATACACTTCAAGACGTCGAGAAGGATCGCGAGGGCGGCAAAATGCGTGCGTGCAGATGCCGCGCCATCCCAGGTCGAGCGCCAGCGACAGGCCGACGGAGCCTGCGCCCACGATCAGCACCGGTGTGTCGTGCGTTAATGGCATACCATGCGCCGTGCGACGATCAGGCGGGCTTCAACACGTCGCTTAAGGCGGCGAGCGCATTCAGCGCCGGGGCGAATCCGCTGTAGGGCGCGGTTTGAATCACCGCTTCGATGACTTCGGTGCGCGTGAGTCCCAGGTTCACTGCGGCCTGGCCGAATTTTTTCGCCTGACTTTCGAGCCGCAGCGCGGTGAAGCTCGCCACCGAGCACAG
Source organism: Bordetella parapertussis (assembly GCA_945893125.1). GTDB lineage: Bacteria > Pseudomonadota > Gammaproteobacteria > Burkholderiales > SG8-41 > UBA5216. Next base: position 8,448 of record CAMDDY010000067.1, on the reverse strand, counting down.
CACGCGTTGACGTTGCGGCAAGCCGGGGCGAAACCAGATTTCACCGTAGCCGTACTGAATGGCCACCGGGTACAGCGCGCCGGTGACGGTGTTGTCGGGCGAGGCATAGCCCTTGTTGCCGCCGTCGCGATGCAGAGCGATCATCAGCTCGGTGCCTTGTGCGGTGAGCGTTTCGAGGGAATCGTCGCGCGGCGCTTGCGCGGGCATGGTGATGCCGCGCTGTGCAAACACCGACGCCACGCTGTCCAGCGCTTCTTCGGATGCCGCGAAGCCGGCATAGATGCCGATCTGGATGATGACTTCCTGAATCGCAAGCGCATTAATGCCGATGTTGAGCGCAGCACCGGCGTAACGGCGCAACGCCGGCAAGCGCTGCACCGAGGCGAGTGCCGCCAGCGTGCAGACCATACGGTCTTCGAGCGCCAGACCGGGACGGCACCACACGATGCCGAATTCGGTTTCAGAGGTGAAATCACGAAAGTTGGCAACGGCGTCGCTGTTCGCCGATGCCGACGCATGCGTTCCAAACAGGCGCGTGCGCATGGCTACACCGCGTTGGCGCAATTCATTGCGGGTGGTCATGGGTTATTCCGGGTGTGTGCGAAAGTGAGTGAGACATCGTGTCGCTGTCAGTGTGGCCGAAGTATACTTTGGGGTATAACAGCAGGCAATGAAGCCACGGGTCAAGCGCGTCAGGGAGTGACGGCGCGCCGAGATGAACGGGCATCTTGTTATCGTTAACCAATGCAGCCGGAAAATGGACAGGAGTCAGTGTTGATGAACTTTGCGCGCGTCAGCTTGCCGTGCCTTGCGGCGGTGGCGTTGATCGCCGGTCAGGGTGTGGCGGCTCCCCAATCCACCGCACCTTCCATCGCGCAGTCTGTCGCTTATCCGCTCAAACCGGTGCGCATGCTGGTGGGTTTCACGGCCGGCGGCGCGGCCGATGTCATCACGCGCATGGTGGCGCAGAAAATGACCGAGCAGGTGGGGCAAACCATCATCGTCGAAAATCGGCCCGGCGCCGGTGGCGCGATTGCCACGGAACGGGTGGTCACGTCGCCGGCGGATGGTTACACCTTGTTGATGATGACAGCGGCGGATACCGCGCTGCCGGCGCTGCGCACCAAGCTGCCGTACTCGCTGGAACGCGATCTGGCGCCGGTGTCGATGGTGGCGGTCTCACCGTTTGTATTGGTGGTGCATCCGTCCGTGCCGGCGCGCAGCGTCAAGGATTTGATCGCGCTCGCGCGGGCGCAACCGGACAAATTAAGTTACGCGTCGTCGGGGCTGGGCACCGTGTCGCATCTTGCGGGCGAACTGTTTAAGGCAACCGCGGGCGTGCGCATTGTGCAGGTGCCCTTCAAAGGCGGCGCGGAAAGCGTGATGGCCACCGCATCCGGTCAGATTGACATGAATTTTCCGAATATTTTGTCGGCGCTGCCCTTTGTGCAAAGCGGCAAGTTGCGCGCCATCGCGGTGACCAGCACCAAGCGCGCCTCGCTGATGCCGGCGACGCCCACGGTGAGCGAAGCGGGTTTGGCGGGTTACGATTGTTCGGGCTGGTGGGGCGTACTCGCGCCGGCTGGCGTGCCGAAAGACTTGATCGGGCGCTTGAATGCCATGACGCTCAGGGCGGTCAACGCGCCCGAGATGCAGGATGCGCTGACGCGGCAAGGCTTTGAGCCGCAAACCAGCACCGCGGAACAACTGGCGGCGCGTATCCAGCGCGAGATTGTGCAGAATGCCAGGCTGGTGAAAATCGCCGGATTGAAAGCGGAATAGTCGGATCGTCTGGATAAGAAAGGAAGTCGCGCAATGGAACAACCGAACTACCAAGTGTTGAGCCCTCAGGGTCACAGGGCCGCAAACGCCAGCCGCCCGTTGTCGCAGCTCGCGGACCTTAACGATAAAACCATCTGCGAACTCGATGGCCGGGCGTTCCGCGCCAACGAAACGCTGGCGGTCATCCGGTCCATGCTGCAAGCGCGCTATCCACAGGTGAAATTCGTCAAAGCCGGTGAGATTTTTTCGCCCAGTTCGCAGGATCAAGCGGCGGGGCTCAGAGAAAAATCACTGGCGGATTTGAACGCGGCATTTGAGCGCCATGGCGTCGATGCCGTGATCACCGGTAACGGCGCCTGAGGAACGTGCTCGGCCGCAGTTACGCGGACCGCCACCACAGCCATTAAAGCGGGGATACCCGCTGTCGCCATCGTGGGTTCATCGTTTGTGGAAACGGTGCGCGCCGTGGCTAAATTCGAGGGCGTGCCGGACATGCCCATGGCGGTCTATCCCGGCGCGATCCAAGGGCATACCGCGAGTGAATTACGCGTCAATATCGAAAAAATATTCTCCGACATCATCGACGGCATCACGAAACCGTTGCCGGCATCGCGTGCGGCGCCCACGCAGGCGGCATCGGAGCAGTGTGTCTTTGAAGGCGATCTGGCCGCCGTCAACGCGCATTTCATTGCGAACAAATGGTCGGATGGTCATCCGATTATTCCGCCGACGATGGATAAGGTGCGCGAATTTCTGCGTTTTACCGATCGCTCACCCCACGAGGTGGTGGCGACGCTGCCGATAGCCTATGCGCAAGCGACGCCGTGGAACATCGCGATCAACGGCGTGATGGCCGGCTGTCTGCCGGAGTACATGCCGGTGCTGATTGCAGCGGCGCAGGCGCTGGGCGATCCGAAATTCGACATCACGGGTTTTGGCAGCACCGGCGGCTACATGCCTTTCCTGGTGATTAACGGGCCGATTGCGCGGCAACTGGATATCCGTTCGGAGTTGCCGTGCATTTCGCATCCGCCCAATGCGGTGATCGGCCGCGCGCTGGGACTGATGTTGCGCAACATTGCCGGATTTGTTCCGGGTGATACTGCGATGGGCACCTTCGGCTACACCTTGCCGTTTGTGTTCGCGGAGGACGAGGCGATGTGTCACGAGATCGGCTGGCCGCCGTTTCACGCACGTCACGGCTTTAACCGCAACGCCAATGTGTTGACCATCGGCGGCAGTGGCAACTGGGGACACCAAAGCACGCCCACCGGCGCCAACGCGCCGATGCTGGCCGAGTACGGTGTGCGCGAAGTCGCCCGGCGCGTCATCGCCGAACGCTCGGTCTACCGCCGCGCGGCATCGGGCATGTTCGCGATGGTGATTACGCCGTCGGTGAGCAAGGTGCTCGCACAGGGCGGGTTTGCCCCCGCCGATCTTGCGCAATACTGGTTTGATCACGCGACGATCACGCGCAGCGAATATGATTTTCGTTCGAAATACGGACAGTCGGCCACGCCAGCGCCCACCATACAAAGCCTGCTCGACAAAGGCGTGCTCGATCCGGCATTGTTCGGCAACAAGGGGCCGGACGACACGGTGCCGATGTTTCAGACGCCCGACACGATCCACGTGTTTGTATCGGGCGACAAGGGCCGGAATAAATACACCAGTCTGTGGGGGCCTTATTTCACACCGACGTTGAAGGAAATCGAGTTGCCGGCAGAGTGGAATACCTTGTTGGCGGCGGCTTGTAAACGATAGGTTGCTCAATACTTATTGCGGCGCGAGGCCCGCCGCCTTGACGACCTTCGCCCACTTGGCGGTTTCATTGCGCAGCACGTCGAAGAATTCTTCCGGTGTATTGCCGATGGTATCCGCGCCGTCCTGCGCGAGGCGCGCGCGGATTTCCGCGGTGCGCAACAGCGCGATGGTCTCCTTGTGCAGTCGCGCGATGATGTCTTTGGGTGTGCCCGCCGGCGCCATCAGGCCGTACCACTGGATCGCTTCGTAACCGGGAACGGTCTCGGCAATCGCCAGCACGTCGGGCACGATGGACGAACGCTTGGCGCTGGTGACGCCGAGCACGCGCAGCCGCCCGGTGCGCACATGCGGTATGGCGGCCAGTATCGACAACACGCCCACCGATCCCTGACCGGACATGATGCCGATGCCCATCGCGCCGCCGCCGCGAAACGGCACGTGCAGCATGCGTGTGCCGCTCATGTAGAGGAACAACTCCATCGCCATGTGCGGATTGCTGCCGGTGCCGCCGGAAGCGTAGAGCACATCGCCCGGCCGTGATTTTGCCAGCGCGATCAGTTCTTTCGCGGTCTTCACCGGCAAGGAGGGATGCATGATCATCAGGCCCGGTTGGCTTAACAATTGCGACACCAGCGCGAAATCGCGCAGCGCGTCGTAGGGCACGTGCTTGGTCGTGGCGGGAATGATCGCCAGCGTGTTGATGCCCATCAGCAGGGTGTAGCCGTCCGGCGGCGCCTTTGCCACCGAGTCGTTGCCGAGCATGGTGCCCGCGCCGGGGCGGTTCTCGACGATCACCGTTTGACCTAGACGCTCTGACAACGCGGGCGCAATAATGCGCGCGGCGGTATCCGAGCCGCCGGGCGGCGAGGTGGCGGCGATGATACGCACGGGACGATTGGGATAAGTGCTTTGCGCATAGGCCTGCGTTTGCCCCAACGATAGCAGTAGCGCGGCAACGGATAAGCGGGCGTGGGCCGAGGTCATGGTTTGTTCAGATAAGCGGCGGGCAAGGGCCGCTCGCGCGTCACCTGCGGGATCACCGGGCGAAACGTGCGCAGCCCTTGAATTGTGTTGAGCGGAAGCCGTGCCGCATCGGCGTTGCTCACTACCGCCAAACCGCGATACGGTGTCGAGCGATCCAGGCCGATGGCGGGCAACCATTGAAATGTAATGCCGGGCGGCGATGGCTCCGGCGCGGGCTGGTCGAGCACCAGCAGCGTGGCATCCATCGGCACGTCGGGCGCATCTGCGCCGTCGAACAAATCGCGGTTCCAGAAAGTGATGATGGGTCTCCAGTCTTCGGTCTGGAAGCGTCCGCCGCCCGCGTTGCGGTAGGCATCGCTACTCATCACATCGGCGGAGGTAACGCTGTAGATCGCGAAGTAGGCGGGCGGATTGATGTTGCTGCCTTTGAAGCGTTGCGTGCTCGATACGCCGGGCACGGCCGTCGGCAATATGTGCGGCGGCTTCATGCTGTGGTACCAGCGCGTCCAGTCTGCATCGCTCTGGTTCACGGTCAGTGCGCATTCGACGATGTATATCATGCGGGTCGGCTCCGTCGTTAATTTTTAAAATATGTTTATAAACAATTACTTACATATAGCCGCCCTTTGGCGTCGATACGCGCCGCATTGACGACTTTAGTGCGGCATTCCACACTCAATACCCTTGATCACACCGGCAATCCAAGAGGCCAGCATGAAACTAACCCTATGCAGCACCGTGGTGGGAAAGCTTGATTTTGCATCCATGTGTGCGTTTGCCAAGCGCACCGGTTACGATGGGCTGGAACTCGGGCCCATGACCCTGAGCGATGAGCCGCATCTCATGTCGGCGGCAAAAATTGCCGAGGCAAAAAAAATCGCCGACGATCACGGTATCGAGATCACCGGTCTTTTCAGCTTGATGCATGCGCCGGAAGGACTGTCCATTACCAGTGCTGATCCGGCAACGCGCGCGCTGACGTTCGATGTGATCGAGCGCTTGTGCGATTTGTGTGCGGCGCTGGGCGGAAAATACCTGGTGCATGGCTCGTCCCAGTACCGGCAGATTGATCCGGCGGATGTGGCGGGCGGCAGGGCGCGTGGTGTTGAGGCCTTTGCACACGCAGCCCAGTGCGCGGCTGCCGCGGGCGTGACCTATCTGCTGGAACCGCTGCGCCCGAGTCGCACGGCGTTTATCAACACCGTCGCCGAAGCCGTGGCAGTGATTGATGCGATCAACAATCCCGCTCTGAAGACGATGTTCGATTGCTGCTCCGCGAGTGAAGCCGAATCCGACTCGCTGGTTGCGGTGCTTGACCGTTGGCTGCCGACAGGGAAGATCGCGCATTTTCACGCCAACGACGCCAACCATCGCGGCCCCGGCGACGGCGAAGTGCGCTTCGGCGAGATTATTGCCGCGCTCAAACGGGGCGGATACACGGGCGTCATCGGCGTCGAGCCTTTTATCTGTGAACCGGATGGCCCGGCGTGCGCCACCCGCGCGTTGAAGCATTTGCGCGGCATCCTGCAAACCGTGCAGTAAGCCGCATTCGCCGTCCAATTATTTCATGCGGTTGCGCAAGTTGGCGCCGGCGACGATTTTTCCGAACACCACCGACTCTTTTTTGATGAAGGCCACCGCTTCGTCCGGCGTATTGCCCACCGGGTCAAAGCCTTGTCCCAGCAGCTTTTGGCGCACGTCGGCTTCCTGCAAAATCTCGCGGATATCGGTGGAGACTTTTTTCAGCACGGTCGCGGGAATTTTCGCTGGCGCGAACAGGCCATACCACGTAAACAGTTCATAGCCGGGCACGGTTTCCCCGATGGTGGGAATATCCGGCAGCAGCGATGAGCGCTTGCGGTCGCTCAAGCCGAGTGCGCGCACCTTGCCGCTTTGCACGTGCGGCATCACCGCGGGGATGGTGAGGAACCCGACCATCAGCCGGCCGCCGAGCAGATCAATGAGGCCGCCCGCCGAACTTTTGTAGGGCACGTGGGTGAGTTTGGTGCCGGTCATCAACTGAAACAATTCGCCCGACAAGTGATCCGGGCTGCCGACAGCGGAACCATAAAAAAATTTGCCGGGACTGGCCTTGGCGAGATCAATGAATTCTTTCACCGACTTGGCTTGCACGGCGCTTAAATTGGCGACCATCAGATAGGGCGCGGTGGCCAGCAGCGTGATCGGCGTGAACGCGTTCGCGGCGTCGTACGGTAAATCCATCAGCAGCGGGTTGATGGTGATGTGGCCGCCGGTGCCGACCATCAAGGTGTAGCCGTCCGCGCGCGCGATGGCGACGATCTGCGCGCCCAGTGCGCCACCGCCGCCCGCGCGGTTGTCCACCACCACGGTGTGGCCCCAGCGCGCCGAAAAGCGCTCGGCGATGATGCGCGAAATTAAATCGGTACCGCCGCCGGGCGCGGAGGGTACGACCAGACGCACCGGGCGCTCGGGATACGCTTGTGCGTGCGCGTAGAGGATCGGCCCCGCTGCGAGCGTGCCAACAAGCAAGGAAGCAGTCAGCGTTTTCATGGCAGTGTCGAATCAGGCCGATAAATTCGCGATCTTTTCCGCCGCGCGCAAGCCCAGCACCGACTTGATCAAGCCGCCGACATAACCAATCGACGGGCCGCCTTCCAAACCGCCGCTGGCGCCGCCGGCCGCATATAGGCCGGGAATGGCCGCGCCGTTTTTGCCCAGCACGGCGCCGTCCTGATCGACCATCAATCCGCCCATGGTATTGGTGATACCGGTACACAGCGGCACGGCGTAGAACGGCGCCACCTTGATCGGCCACGGCTTGTGCCGGTCAATGCGACGCGTCGGAGTTAGCTGTTGCAGCGCGCCGGATTCGAGGGCCTTGTTGTATTGCGCCACGGTGTCTTGCAGGGCTTGCGCGGGCACGCCCATCAGCGCGGCCAATGCCGCCAGCGTATCGGCGCGATGCAGCGTGCCGCCGGCGTTGGGCAGATGCGGGTTCGACGGCACCAACGGGCTGGTGCCCGGCCCCTGCCAGATGGCGTGATCCATCACCAGGCTTGCGCTCAGCGGATCGGCCAGCCGCGCCACCGCGTTTGCCAGATACACGCCGCCTTCGCCTTCATCGGCAAAGCGGCGACCGTTGGCATCGACCAATATGCCGGAGGTGGCCAGCGAATCGACATAGGGGCGGGGCCACAGCTTGGCGTTGTTCATCGCGTCGCGGCTTAACAGATGGCCGTAAAAACAATCCATGCCCAGCGTCGCGGCGCCCACGGCCATGGCCATTTGCAGACCGTCGCCGGTGGCGGTCAGCGCATTGCGTTGCAGAATTTTTTCCGGCACCGGGGTGATGTGCTGGCGCACCAGCTCGATGTTTGCGGGGAAGCCGCCGTCGGCGATGACCACGGCCTTGGCGGTGAGCGTGTTTTTTGCGCCATTCTGTTCGATTTCCAATTTGACAACGCCGGGCGTGGACACATCCAACGCCAGCGCGCGCGTGCCGCGCTGAATTTGGCTGCCGCGTTTTTTTAGATTGGCTTCGAGCGTGCGCAGCAGCACGTCGCCGCCACGGCCTTCCCAATCGAGGCCGGGACCCGTGCGCGAGGGCGGCGCCAGTACGAACGAATGGTAATGGCCGAGGTTCACGAACTTGATGCCCTCGGCCTGCAGCCAGCGCACCAGCCGCAGACTGTCTTTGGCGACAGCGCCGCCCACGTCCTTGCGCGCGAAGCCGCGTGTCGTGGTTTCAATCGCGGCGGCGAGTTTTTCCGGGCCGACCTGTATGTCGGTGAGGCACACATGAAAGGTGCCGCCGGTGTAGCGCGAGCTGCACAGGTATTTATCCGCCGTGCCTTTTTCGAGCACCACGGTGCGTAGTCCGAGTTCGGCGGCACGGTTGGCCGTGACCAGGCCGGATATGCCGCCGCCGATGACGAT
>CAMDDY010000066.1 GCA_945893125.1 Bordetella parapertussis | reverse complement strand
CCAGTCGGCGACAAAAAACAGGCATTCGAATTCATGTTGCAGGCGCACCCAGTTTTTGAGCACGCCGTGATAGTGGCCAAGGTGCAGCCCGCCGGTGGGGCGCATGCCGGACAGTACGCGATTGGAGAACATGATTTTATTTGGACAGCAGCTTCAAAAGTTTATAAAGGTCGAGCACGGGAATATCCGCTAGCGCCGCGACACCCTGAATGGTAATCGTCACCAGCGGCCACATCACCACATCGAGCACATGCGTGAACATCAGCGCGAGGATGATAAAAAAACCATACGGCTCGATGCGCGAAAACTGATACGCCTGACGGTGCGGCAACAAACTCACCATGATGCGTCCGCCATCGAGCGGCGGTATCGGCAGCAGGTTCAGCACCATGAAAATCGCATTCACCATCACGCCGGCCGCGCCCATCAGCGCCAGCGGTACGGAAAATGATCCCGCGACATCGGTGAAAGCGAGCTTCACTACCATCACCCAAAAAATCGCCATAACCAAATTAGCCGCCGGCCCCGCCGCCGCCACCCACAGCATGTCGCGCTTGGGATGGCCCAGATTGCCGAAATTCACCGGCACCGGTTTCGCCCAGCCGAAAATGAATCCGCCGCCGAATAATTTCGACAATGCCAGCATCAGCAACGGCAACGCCACCGTGCCTATCGGATCGATATGGCGTAGCGGATTCAAACTCACACGCCCCTGCGAATAGGCGGTGAGATCGCCAAAGTATTTCGCCGCATAAGCGTGCGCGGCCTCATGCAGGGTGATGGCAAAAATCACCGGCAACGCGTAAATCGCGATCACCTGAATCACGCTCAGTTCCATGCGCGCCTTGCCGTTACGACCACAAATTCAACGTAACTATTTGTTTTTATTGAGTATTTTTTCATGAAGCCCAAGGACGCCTGAATTCAGGCAAGGCCGAGTGTAGCGCAACCGCACCCACCCTCGCGACTACACACCGAACAGCGCGGTATCGCCCTTACCCACGCGCGTAATCACCGGCTCGGCGCCGGTAAGATTCACGATCGTGGTCGGCTCAACGCCGCACGAACCTGCGTCGAGTATCAGATCGACCTGATGCTCAAGCCGCTCGCGGAATTCCTCCGGGTCGTTCAGTGGGACGTCATCGCCGGGCAGCGTCAGCGTTGATGACAACAGTGGTTCGTTCAGTTCCGCCAGCAACGCGCGCACCACCGGATGATCGGGTATGCGCACGCCGATGGTACGCCGGCTCGGATGCTGCAAACGCTTGGGCACTTCACGCGTGGCTTCGAGAATAAACGCGTAGCAGCCCGGTGTGGCGGCTTTCAACAGCCGGTACTGCCGATTATCGACTTTGGCGTAGGTGGCGATCTCGGACAAATCGCGGCACACCAGCGAAAAGTGATGCTTCTCATCAACTTGACGAATCACCCGCATGCGCGCCATCGCGGCCTTGTCGCCGATGTGGCAACCCAGCGCGTAACACGAATCGGTCGGATACACGACGACGCCACCTGCCCGCACGATCTCCGCCGCCTGACGGATCAGGCGCGGCTGCGGGTCTACCGGGTGTATGGTGAAATATTGCGACATGATGCAGTTCAGTGTTAAGTTTTTAGTTTTTAGTTTTGATCTGACTGGCGATGCCGCGAGTTGCCGTTAACTCAACACTCAAAACTAAACACTCAAAAATCCGCCCACACCGCATCCACGCCATACGGCAAATCCGGCAGCTTGCCCAGATCAAGATAGCTCTCGCCCGGCCCGTGAAAATCCGAGCCTGCCGAGGCCTTCAAGCCGTAACGTTGCGCGTAACGCGCCCACGCCGCGTATTGATCGGCGGTGTGGCTGCCGGTGACCACTTCAACACCCGTGCCACCGAGATCGCGAAACTCGCCGAGCAGGGTTTCATTCTGCCGGTTGTTCAGCTTGTAACGGCCGGGATGCGCGATCACTGCTACGCCGCCCGCCGCGTTGATCCACTGCACCGCCTGCGTCAACGTCGGCCATTCATGTTCGACATAGCCCGGTTTGCCGGGCGTGAGATAGTGCTTGAACGCCGCTTGCGTGTCTTTCACCAGCCCTTGCTCGACCATGTAGCGCGCAAAATGCGGGCGGCTCAACAAATCGGGATTGCGCGCGTAGCGCTTCGCACCGGCGAGCGCGCCCGCGACACCCGCGCGTTCCAGGTCCGCTGCGATGCGTTCGGCGCGCTCGTGACGGCCCGCGCGCACGTCGCGCAAACCGCCGGCGATTTGTGCATGTTCCGGATCGAAATTAAGCCCAACAATATGCAGCGTTTCATCCTGCCACGACACTGAAATTTCCACGCCGTCGATAAATTGCATGCCGTGGGATTCGGCGGTCGCCCGTGCTTCGACCAAGCCGCTAAGATCGTCGTGATCGGTGAGCGCATAGGTTTTGACGCCTTGCGCGAACGCGCGCGTCACCACCTCCGCAGGTGTTAGCAGGCCGTCGGAGTGAGTGGAATGGCTGTGTAGATCAACGTCCAGCATATAATAAATTATTCAATAAAAACATAGAGTTATAAAAATAGGCGCTGCATCATAGCAGAAACGCATTACGGCGGCGTTATGTACCATCCCGGTAAGGTTGTAACGCGGCGAGCGACCTATACAGATACAGAGCGAATACCACGGAACACCACCGGGAACCCACATGAAACTCACCACCTGCCTGTCCGCAATTCTGCTGTTAGCCGTCACGCCGGCGACAGCCACTACTTCATGCAACGCCACCAGCGGCGCGCAACGCGTGGCCTTATTGGAACTGTACACCTCCGAAGGCTGCGACAGTTGTCCGCCCGCCGATCGCTGGGTAAGCGCCCTGCCCGCTCGCGGTTTCGACGCGCAGCGCGTGGTCACGCTCGCCTATCACGTGGATTACTGGAATTATCTGGGCTGGGCCGATCCGTTCGCGCAGGCGCGCTTCACCGAGCGCCAGCGCTTCGCCAACAACCGTATTCGCAATCGCACCATCTATACGCCGCAGTTGATGCTGGATGGCAAGGATTACCGCGCGGGCTTGTCGATCAGCGATTTTCAGCAGCGCGTTACAGCCGTGAACCGCGAGAAACCTGGCGCGGATATTGCGCTGTCAACGACGGCAACCGCGGGCGTATTGGAGGCTTCCGCGCAAATCCGCTTGCATCGAAAAGAACCCGGCACCAGCGTGTTCCTCGCGCTGATCGAAAACAAACTCGCCAATCAGGTGAACTCGGGTGAAAACAAAGGCAAGCGGCTGGAACATGATTTCGTGGTGCGCGAACTGGCGGGGCCATTCGCGATAAACACGGCGAACGCACCGATCAAGCACAAATTTCGCGTGGCGCCGTCGTGGAAAACGCGCGATCTATCGGTAGCCGCATTTGTGCAGACGGCAGCGACAGGCGAGGTACTGCAGGCGCTGGCGCTGCCGTGGTGCGGCTAAAAACCGCCGCCGCTACTCCAGCGGTTCAAGCCTGACGATATTCGCCGTGTGATTCGCGCCCACCCAGAAGTGCGCGGGCTTCGGCCGGCTGTCGCCATCCGAGCGCCGCATTTTTGCAGCCATGCTGCCGCGCGACGCCCATCCGCAACGCGCAATCAAGCCTTATGGTGCAACCGGCTCTGTGCCGGCGGATTACCGTGCCGGCTCATCAGGCACTCTTCTGGTGCAACCGGCTCTGTGCCGGCGAATTACCGTGCCGGCTCATCAGGCGCTCTTCTGATGCAACCGGCTCTGTGCCGGCACGTGCTGCGCAAGAAACTCCATCTGATCCGCGAGTATGCGGCGGTTGGTCAAAATCAAATACTCGGCACGGTTGGGCACATAGGGCAGGTACACCAGTTCCATACCGGCGCCTTCGGGCGTGCGGTCGCTCTTGCGTTCGTTGCAGGCACGGCAGGCGGTGACCACGTTCATCCAGGAATCCGCACCGCCTTTGGAAAACGGCTTGATGTGGTCGCGCGTGAGCTTTGCGCTGTGAAAGATCACCGCGCAATAGGCGCAAATCTGCCGGTCACGGTGAAACAGTTCACGGTTATTCAGCGGCGGCACGTGATTAAACGACTTCATCGCCATCGCCTTGCCTTTGACGGCAATGATGCTGCTGGCGGTAATCTCGGAACGTTCGCCGGTCATGCGGTTATTGCCGCCATATACGGTAAAAGCATTTTCGCCGAGCGTCCACGCCACCTGGTCCTTGGCGTAGTAGAAGCAGGCATGCTGCCAAGTGATCCAGCGGTGCGGCACGCCGTGCGTATCCAGCGTCAGCACCAAAGGCAGCGCTGTACGCGGTTGCAGGTTATGCCTACTTTCGACGGCGATTTGATTCATGTTTCGGTTTAAGAGCCTTAAACGGCAAACATTCACAAACAATCGATCACTTTCGACGCATACCAATTTACCAGATTTATCGGATTTTGGAAGATTTATAGGGTTTGATGGCGTAGATTGCTGCGTCGCGCTATACTACATGGCTGTGAATTCAGATTCTGGCATCTCTTCTTTACTCGCGTCCCGCGCACCCTTGGTCGAAGCCCAGCCGGTTTCCCGTTGGTGCGATGCGGTTACGCTGATCTCACCTTAATGTCTTTTGCGTCACTAAATCTCCTGCCCGAACTGCAGCGCGCCGTCGCGGATCAGGGCTATACCGAAGCCACGCCGATACAGGTTCAAGCCATCCCGGCTGTACTGGCGGGCCGCGATCTCATGGGCTGCGCGCAGACCGGCACCGGCAAAACAGCGGGCTTCACCTTGCCCGTGCTGCAACTTCTCGCCCCGCTCGGCAGCAGCAGCCCGTCGCCGGCACGGCACCCGGTGCGCGCGCTGATACTGACGCCTACGCGCGAACTCGCCGCGCAAGTGCATGAGTCGGTGCAGGGTTATGGCAAACACCTGCCATTGCGCTCCACCGTGGTGTACGGCGGCGTGGACATGAAGCCGCAAAAAGCGGCGCTGATGGCTGGCGTGGAAATCCTCGTCGCCACACCCGGTCGGCTGCTCGATCACGTCGAGCAAAAAACCGTCAACCTCGGGCAAGTGCAAATACTCGTGCTCGACGAGGCCGACCGCATGCTCGACATGGGCTTTTTGCCCGACCTCAACCGCATCATTGCGCTGATTCCGCCCAAGCGGCTAAGCCTGCTGTTCTCGGCCACCTTCTCCGACGACATCAAACGCCTCGCCAATCAAATGCTGCGCGATCCACTCACCATCGAAGTCGCGCGCCGCAATGCGCCCGCCGATCTGGTGTCGCATCAGGTGTATGAAGTGTCAGCCGAGCGCAAACGCGCGCTGCTGGTGAACCTGATCCGCACGCGCGAGATGAAGCAGGTGCTGGTGTTCCTGCGCAAAAAAGTCGATTGCAACAAACTCGCGCGCGAGCTGGAACGCGACGGCATCAAGGCCACCGCCATTCACAGTGACCGCACACAGGCCGAGCGCGAACAAGCGCTGAATGATTTCAAGGAAGGCCGCGCCACGGCGCTGGTCGCCACCGACATCGCCGCGCGCGGTCTCGACATCGAAGAACTGCCCTACGTGGTGAACTACGAATTGCCGTATGTGCCCGAAGACTACGTGCATCGCATTGGCCGCACCGGACGCGCGGGCATGCCGGGTGCGGCCATATCATTGGTGTGTCATGACGAATCCCGATTACTGGCTGACATCGAGCGCTTGCTAAAGCGCCCGATCGAGCGTCTGCCGGTGGGCGAACTCGATCACCGGCATTCGCATGTCGAAAACCTGGAACGCGCTCACCGCGAACCGCGCGCCGGCGAGCACCGCGCTGAACGCGGCGCACGCCATGAGCGCACGGAACGTCCGGCTCGCGCGCCACGCGATCAACGTATCCAGCCGGTGGAAAAACCCATCGCCAAAGCCGTGCATGACGGCTTCGATTTCAGCAAACCCTACGAGCCGGGCAAGATCGACGTCACCGACGCCGCAAAACCCGCAGCGCCACACCGCCGTGGCGCCGTACGCCCGGTGGCGGCACTGCTCGGTGGATTGCTGGCGCCGCGCAAGCAGTAACGCCGTAGCCGCCGCGCACTTCGCGCAAGCGGTGATGCACATAGCGACGCCGTGATACAGTGCCGGCGTGACATCCGCCCTTCGTTATTCTCGTCATCCATCGGAGAAACTCATGAATGCATCCAACGACAATGCCGCCGTAACACAAGCCGTCGACGCCTTTTACCAGGCCGTGATCAGCAAAAATCAAGCACAGCTTGACGCGCTGACTGCCGAACAATTGAGCTACGGCCACTCGGTCGGCAGAATCGAAAACAAGGCGCAATGCATCGCCAACACCATCGGGCCACGCACCGTGTGGAAATCCATCGACCGTCTGGAGCCGAGCATGCAGATCACCGGCGACATCGCGCTGGTACGCCATATCATGTCCGGCGTGGCCGAGCGCGAAGGCAAGTCCGAAGCCGCGAAGATGGGCGTGCTGATGGTGTGGCAACAGCACAGTGGCGCGTGGAAGTTGCTGGCGCGGCAATCGTTCAAGATTTAGCGCTTGCCGGCGCGGATCTCGCCCCCGTCTGACGACCCAAGCGTTTCATGGAATACCAAGGACGGCGGACGACTCGAAGCGCCACTATCGGATGGCGCGCGTTACGGACGTACGCCGAGCCGCGTCGCGACCCGGACAGACCGAAACAATGCCCGCACTGAATCAGGAACAAATCGCCCGCTGGAAGCACGATGGATTCCTCTCGCCGTTTCCGCTATTGAACGCAGCGGAACTACGGGATTGCCGCGACGGTCTGGCTCGCTTCGAGCACTGGCTGGGCGCGACCGTCAATGCCTCGGATGAACTCAAGTGGCGCACCATGCCGTACCTGGTGTTGCCGTGGGCGGCCAAGCTCGCGCGAGACCCGCGCATTCTTGATGTCGTCGAAGACCTGATCGGCCCGGACATTCTGATTTTCACCAGCACTTTCTTCATCAAGGAACCGCACTCGCCCACCATCGCGGCATGGCATCAGGATTCCACCTATTACGGCCTCGAACCGAAAGAAGAAGTCACCGTGTGGGTGGCGCTCTCAGATGCCAACGAAGCTGCCGGCTGCATGGACGCACTGTCGTTTCGCGGTAAGCCGCGACAGTTAAGCCACCTGTCGCGCGTGGTCAAAAACAGTGTCAACCGCGCGAGTCAGATCATCACCGAGCCGCTGGATGAAGGAGCGCCCGTGGCAATGCCGCTGACTGCTGGATCGTTTTCCATGCATCACGGCTTGTGCCCGCACCGCTCCGGCCCCAACACCGCGAATCACCGCCGCATTGGATTGGGGATGAACTTCATTGCGACATCGGTGCGTCCGGTCGGCTCGATCAAACCTGCCGCGATGCTGGTGCGCGGCGTGGATCGTTACCATCATTTTGAAAGCGTCGACCCGCCACAGGCCGAGCTGGATGCGCGGAGTGTGGCCACGCACGAGCGGGCCACCACGTTATATCGCAACTGTTATCTGGAAGAAGAAGCGCGGCACGCAAAAACGTAGGATGCCGGTGACGCAGGAACCGCATCGGTCGCGGCGACAATTGATGCGGTTCCTGCGTCACCGGCATCCTACCGGATACATTAATCCACCCGCGCGCCCGACTCCTTAACCGCCTTGGCAAAACGCGCGGTTTCAACCTTGATACGTTGCGCGAATTCAACCGGCGAGCTGACCGCCGTATCAAAGCCCTGCTGCACCACTTTCTCGGCGACATCCGGCTGTTTCATCAGCCGCGCCACTTCGGTGTACATTTTGTCGATGATGGGCTTCGGCGTACCGGCGGGCATCACGATGCCCACCCAGTTGCCCAGCACAAAATCCTTGTAGCCTTGCTCCGCCATGGTTGAAACCTCCGGCAGGAATGGGTGCCGCTTGTCGGCCGCCATCGCAATGGCGCGCACGCGGCCCGACTTGATCGCGGGCAACAAATCGGGAATGCCGTTAATCAACAGATGCGCCTGACCGCTCATCATGTCAGGGATTGCCGGGCCGTTGCCTTTATACGGCACATGCGTGGCATCAAAGCCCACCGCGCGTTTGAACATTTCTCCGGAAAGATGACTGATGGTGCCGTGCCCACCGGAGGCATTCACCAGCTTCACGGTTTTCGACACCGCCACCAGATCAGACACCGCCTTGACCGCAATGCCGTTGTGTACCGTGACCACCAGCGGCGTGTACGCCAGCAACACCACCGGCGCAAGATCGCGTTCGAGGCTGTAACCGAGCTTGGCGTAGAGTGATTGCGAAATCACCTGCGCGGTACTGATATTGAGTATGGTGTAGCCGTCGGGCGCCGACTTCGCCACCAGTTCCGTACCGAGGTTACCGCCCGCGCCTGCGCGATTATCGACGATCACCGGCTGCCCCCAGCTATCGGCCAGCTTCTGCCCGACGATCCGCGCGAGGATGTCGTTAACGCCGCCGGGCGAGAACGCCACCACGTAACGGATGGGGCGCGTGGGGTAAACCGCCGATGCTGTTTGCGTTTGCGTCTGTGCCGGCGCACCGGCGGACAGCGCCAGCAGGGACAGCGCGGCAACACGGGCACCGCGAGAAATAATAGTCATGAAATCGTACTCCATAAAATAGGTGAGGATTTGTCTCGCCATTATAGTTGCAGCGGCGACCGCGTTGTATCCCGGTAAAATACGCACCACTTACGCCGCGTGCAACGCGCCCGGCGCACCTTGAATTTGTGGAATTCGCGACCTATGCCCTTGCTCGACAACGCCTGGTTCAAGCCAGAAACCCTGTACCGCCTGACCGACAGCGCCACATGGTCGCGCGGCATTGCGATTTTCCGCGGACAGCGCAGCGTCCTGGGTCTCGAAATCGAACCCGTCGGCAAACAGTGGCTGGTGATCGGCACAGTACAAGGCAGCCAGCTCCAACCCTACGAGTTATCCATCGAAATCACTATTTCGTCCGCCGATAGTGTGGTCTCGTGGACGAGCCACTGCACTTGCCCCGTCGGCGCGCAATGCAAGCACGGCATTGCACTTCTGATGGAGGCCTCGCACAGAGGGCGCGAATTGCTCGAGGGTTTATCGCTGTTTGCCCGGCAACCGCTCAACGCGCGCATGGAAGCCTTGCGCAAAGCGGTCAAGGCTCGCATGGAAGTGGCGGCGCTGTCGCAAGCGGAGAGCCAGCTCCTGCGCTGGCTGCAGGACATGGATCGTGTCAGCGGCGCGCCGGCGCCTGATGCGCCCGACACCAGCGCCTATGCGGGATACGCGCGCAAGCCCCAGCATAGAAACGAGCAATACCTGTATCTGCTCAGCGTAGTGCATGCCAACAGCGTCAAGCCGCAGTTGCATCTGGAAACCATGATTTCGTACGTCAAACTCAATGGCGACTGGGCCAAAACCCGAACGCTGCGCTACCCGCCCTACCAGGGCGACCCGACGTACGACAACGCAACGCCCGCCGACCGCGAGGCGCTGCAACTCATCCGCACCATGTCCGGCACGCTCTACAACGCCTACAACTCAAACTTCAGCGGCGAGCCGCAGGGACGCGCCGGGCTGATCGCACTGGAGCTCGCCGCCACCACGGGCAGGTTGTTTATCAACAATGGCGCGGGCAGCCCCGCACAAAAAGTGACGTGGTGCGAACCGCTGCCGCTGCAATGGGAATGGCACGAGGTCAGCAGTGTCAGCGCCCATGAATCCGGCTGGGCATTGCGCGCCAGACTGGCGGACAGCAGCGCCGCCTACGATGCAACCCGCAGTGCCACTTTGTGCCTGAACAATCCGCCGCTGTACCTCGACGCGGAACACGGCCGCTGCGGCCCGGTGCGCGCCGATGGCGTCAATCATGCCCAACTGGAAGTGCTGCTCCGGGCGCCGCCGCTGAAACCCTCTGTGTTGCAAAAGCATCAGCTGCGCCTGATGCAGATACTCGGGCCGCTGCCGCCGCCACCGGGCATGCCTGCGCTCACCACGCTGCAAAACATTCCCCCCACGGCGTGCCTGCACCTGTCGCCCGTGCAACCCGCAGACACCGCGCAACACGGCCTGGTTCGGGCGCAACTGCGTTTTGATTATCAGGGCCATCGCGGCTGGTGGGCGGGCCAGCGCGATTGCGTTTTTATCGAAACGCCAAGCGACAACATTCTGCTGCATCGTGATATCGAGGGCGAACGCAATGCCATCGTGCGCCTGCAAAACCTCGGGTTGACCGCCGGCAGCGAAGGTAACTTTTACATTCGGGGCCATGTAACCCAGCAAACTTGGCTGCACTGGGCCGATGCTGACTTTGCGGCGCTGCGCGAGGCGGGTTTTGAACTCACGCTGGATGACGCCCTGAACCACTGGATCAGCCGCGCCGATACCCTAAGTGTTCGCATGCAGTCCCATGGCGCTGAGGATAGCGAGGACGGCGAAGAAGCCACCTCCCCCTGGTTTGACCTGTCGTTGGGCATGGAAATCAACGGCCAGCGTCACAATATTCTGCCGTGGCTGCCCGATCTACTGGCGCAAGCCGCAGCCAGTCCGCCGGACGCAGCAACCGGCCTGCCCAGCCTGCCGCCCTTCATCTACGTGCGCGCGCCCGAGGGCAGCGGGTTTATACGCCTGCCCACCGAAGCACTCAAGCCGTGGATGGCCGCGCTGCTCGAACTGGTGGGCGACCGCGAACACAATTTTTCCGCTGACAGTCTCAAGCTCTCGCGGCTGGATGCGCTGCGCGCCAGCGTAGCGCTGGGTGAGGGCGCGGTGTGGGAAGGCGCGAAGTCACTGCGCACCATGTTGCAGCAGCTCAGCGGCCGCGCCGAATTGCCCGTTATTGCCGTGCCGCACAGCGTGCTCGCCAGTCTGCGCCCCTATCAGCAACAAGGGTTGAACTGGCTGCAATTTTTACGCCAGTACAGCCTCGACGGCATACTCGCCGACGACATGGGTCTGGGCAAAACCCTGCAAACCCTGGTGCATATCCAGGTCGAAAAAGATGCCGGCCGCCTGACGCGCCCCGCGCTCATCATTGCCCCGGTCAGTTTGATGGGCAACTGGCGGCGCGAGGCCGCGCGCTTTTGTCCGCAACTGCGCACGCTGGTGTTACACGGCAAAGACCGTCACGACGTGGCCGATACCATGCACCAACACGATATCGTAATCGCCCCCTACTCGCTGTTGCAGCGCGACCGCGAGCGCTGGCTTGAAGCCAAGTGGCACATCGTGGTGCTCGACGAAGCGCAGAACATCAAAAACGCCAGCACCCATGCCGCGCAGGTGGTTGGTCAATTGCAGACACGGCACCGTCTGTGTCTCTCCGGCACGCCGATGGAAAATCATCTGGGCGAACTGTGGAGCCTGTTTCACTTTCTGATGCCGGGTTTTTTGGGCAGTCAGAAACGTTTTGCCACGCTGTTCCGCACGCCCATCGAAAAACTGGGCGACGCCGAGCGCATGACGCAGTTGCGCGCGCGCGTCACCCCATTCATGCTCCGGCGCACCAAGGCAGTGGTGGAAACCGAACTGCCGCCCAAAGTCGAAACCGTAATGCGCGTCGAACTGTCGGGCAAACAGGCCGACCTCTATGAAACCATCCGCCTCGGCATGGAAAAAACCGTGCGCGAGGCGCTTACCGCCAAGGGCTTGGCCAAATCGCATATCACCATCCTCGACGCGCTGTTGAAACTGCGTCAGGTGTGCTGCGATCCGCAATTGGTACCGCTGGCCGCCGCCAAAAAAGTCACCGCATCCGCCAAGCTGGAGCAACTGATGGAAATGCTGCCCGAGATGCTCGCCGAAGGGCGGCGCATCCTGTTGTTCTCGCAATTCACCAGCATGCTGACGTTGATCGAAGTCGAACTCGCCAAGCGCAAATTACGCTGGGTCAAACTGACCGGCCAAAGCCAGAAGCGCGATGCATTGATCGAGCAATTCACCAGCGGCGAGGTGCCGCTGTTTCTGATCAGTCTGAAAGCCGGCGGCGTCGGCTTGAATCTGCCGCAAGCCGATACCGTGATCCACTACGACCCGTGGTGGAACCCGGCAGTCGAAAACCAGGCCACCGACCGCGCGCATCGCATCGGTCAAACCAAAAGCGTATGGGTAGTCAAACTGGTGGCGCAAGGCACCATCGAAGAACGCATTCTCGCGTTGCAGGAACGCAAAGCCGCGCTGGCCGACAATATGTACAGCGGCTCCGCCGCGCGCAAACAGCCGCTGTTTACCGAAACGGATCTGGCGGAGTTACTCAAACCGCTTTCTGAATAAAATATTTAATAAAAACAAGTAGTTACGTAAAATCCATTGTCGTCAGACGCACGGCGCGCGGCTCATTATTGCAGCGGCGCAGTGCAAGCATCATATTCATAGACCCACCCGGGATCGGCATTTTCTTTTACCGTATCATCAGGCGCATTGGGATCCACGCGCATCCAGTTACGCTTATTCAGGTTGGACAAACTCTGTATGCGCGAGGCACGCGGCTTGCGCACCTGCTCATACCGTTGCAGCGCGAGCGGCAAATCGGCGGACGCCACGCCTTCAAGACACCGCGCCAGAATAACGGCATCCTCAATGGCGGTCGCTGCACCTTGTGCCATATACGGCGTCATGGGGTGACACGCGTCGCCGAGTAAATAAACGCGGCCGATGCCCCATCGCTCCTGTGGATCGCGATCAAAGATCGGCCACTTATTTGCATCGGGGCACGCCGCGAGCACCTGCCGCACCTCTGGATGAAACGCAGCGAACGCCGATCTCAACTCGGCAAGATCGCCCTTCAAGGACCACGATTCCAGATCAGGCGCCGCAGCGGGAACGCTGGTGGTGAAATACACCTCATCCTTTTGTTTGGTCACGTAGTAGATCACGATATGCCGATCGGGCGCCCACCACTTGGTGGAGATGTCGCCAATATCCAGATCACCCAGCAGCGCCGACGGAAACGTGGACCGATAGGCAATGCGGCCCGTGTAATGCGGACGCTCCGCCCCGAACAATTGGGCGCGCACCACCGAATGCACGCCATCCGCGCCGATCACCACCGATGCGCTGGCGCGCGTGCCGTCCGCGAAAAACAGCGTCACGCCGTTGGCGTCCTGCTCAAGATTGACCAGCTTCTTGTTCAAGCGCACCACCTCATCCGGCACCAGCGACAAAAGCGCGGCATGCAGGTCGCCGCGATGCATCATCAAGTGCGGCGCGCCGAATTTGCGCTCGACCACGGACATGTCAAATTCCGATTCATACGCGCCGCTATCAAAATAGCGGTGGCGGCGCGCGCGATGCTGAAACGCCGTCTTGCGCAAGCGTTCTTCAAGACCCAGCATGCGATGCACCTTCATCGCATTCGCCGACATCTGGATGCCCGCGCCGATGCGCAGAACACGCGCCGCCTGTTCATACACCTGAACGCTGATGCCGCGCTGGCGCAAGGCCGCCGCTGCGGCCAGCCCGCCCATACCTGCTCCGATAATCGCAATGTCCTGCATTTCATTCGGCATACGCACTCCGGCAAGTCTTGTTATTTGCAATCAGCCTTAATTGTGCTGTGTTACAAAAATGGATTTTTCCCTATGACGGACAAAATCTTTTGGTATTGAATCTCCCTCTGAGGTGACACAGTACAATTAATCCATCGCCTGAATATTCAAACGTTTGTAATCGTCCGCCAGCTGCACCGCCTCGGCCCGGATGCTCGCGGCAAACTGTTCCAGCGTCCCGCTCCATCGCTCATAAGCCTGGCTCTCCATCGTCGCCTTCATCTCAGGTGTGGCGGCAATCTTCACATACACATCGCGCAAGCGGCGCAGGATCGCAGACGGCGTAACCGACGGCACCATGACCGCATTCCAGTTTGAAGCCAGCACGGTGGGATAGCCCAACTCCCCGAAAGTGGGCACATCCGGCAACTGCGATGACCGCTGCGGCGCCGTAATGCCGAACACTTTAATCTGCGGGTTCTGCAAGCGCGGCTTGACGCTGCTCAGTGTGGCGAAATAAACCTGAATCTCCCCCGAGAGCATCGCGACGGTCGTGCTCTCCCCGCCCTTGTATGAAATAGCCATCATGTCCACGCCGGCCGCTTGTTTAAAGCGTTCCGCGCTAAACGCGCTGCCGGCCGCCGGGCCGAGACGTCCATAATTAAGCTTTCCGGGATTCGCTTTTGCATAAGCCACAAACTCGGCCAGCGTCTTACCCGGCACCGAAGTGTGAACCATCATGCCGTAGTACGTTTGTCCAACGACGCCTATCGTCGCAAAGTCATCCAGCTTGTAACCCGGATCCTTGTAGGCAAAAGTGTTGCCCACCAACGACGGATTGGTCAGCAACAAGGTATAGCCAACCGGTTGCGAGCGCAGCACTTCGCGGGTGCCGATCAACCCGCCCGCGCCCGGTTTGTTATCGACAATCACCTGCTGCGAAAGTTGTTCTGAAAACCGTGCGGCGATATATCGCGCGTGCTGATCTGCTGCCGCGCCCGGCGCAAAAATCGTCACCAGGCGCAGCGGACGGACGGGAAAATCCTGTGCCAAGGCAAGAGGCCCATGGAACAATAACGCAAGCCACGCGACTGAATTTCTTATGCCCACTTCAGCCGCTCAAGCAGGGCGCGGCCCATCACCCAGTCCTTGTCGCTCTCGGTCAGGAAGCTCAGTTCTTCGGTGAAATGGGTGACACGCTGGCGCCAGCTTGCCCGGGCGAAGCCGGCTGTCATATCGGTGCCCCAATAGCAGCGACGCGGCCCAAACGCGTCGAACACCCGTTGCAGATGCGGCGTCAGGTCGCGAAATGGCCAGGGTTCCAGCGACGAGTTGACGAGATTCGACATCTTGATGCTGACATTCGGGTACTTGGCAAGCGCCACCGCATCGCTGATGGCCGCCGCCGTCTTTCCTTCCTTCGCCATGGCGGTGTTCACGCCCATGTGGTCGATGATGAGTTGCAGCCCCGGGTGGCGCTGCGCAATCGGCGCGAACTTC
>CAMDDY010000065.1 GCA_945893125.1 Bordetella parapertussis | reverse complement strand
TGGCATTGTCCCAACAGCGGTGCTCATGCACATAACGCCCGGTGGCGAACGACGCGCGCGCCGGCACGCAGATCGGGCAATTGGTATACGCGTTGGTGAAGCGCGTGCCGCGCGCGGCGAGCGCATCGAGGTTCGGCGTTTTAATCATCGAGTGGCCGTGGCAACCGAGCACGCGTTTATTGTGTTCGTCGGAGAGGATGAAGATTGTGTTGGTGGGTTTCATGTTTGCTCGGCTGGTTTTCGTGCAAGATCGGTTCTATCCAAAGGGCTACAGGCAATCCATTCCCAGCAGCTTGGCGGCCTTGTTCACGCGCGTGTCAAAGCAGGCGAATAGCACCGGCGCTTGTGCAATGCGCGCTGCCTCATGGGCGGCGGCAAGTTGGACGGCATCGTAGGCACGTAGCGCGAACGTGTCGGCATACTCGCCGGCGCTTTCGATCAGAGCCTGATTTATTTCCATTACCACATAACGCGGCCAGTCGGCTGCGACGGCTGCTTTGGCTTGCTCAAGGAGGGCCGCATCTGCAGGCGTTTCGCGCGCCCGTCTGGATAAGGCCGCGTGTGATTCAACCCATGCGATTCGGCATACCGCAACGGCTTCCGCCTCACGCAGATGCGCTTTTACGATGTCGCTACCCGGTTCTTCGATGTACAGTTTCAACAAAGCGGATGTATCGCAGAACAAAATCATCCGCGATCATCCAACACCATTTGCGAAACCGGAGTGCCTTGTGTTTTCAATACCAGCGCGGCGCCGGCGGGTTTACCGCCTTGCCAAATCGCAGCCCCTGATGCCAACAGGCGCGATACCGCAGAGTTATCAGCAATAGGCACGCCAGACAGACGCGCCACGACCTTGCGGTGTGAGGTGACTTCTACCGGCTGCCCCGACCGTGCTTGTTTGATGTATTGCGCTAAATGTGACTTTAATTCACGCATGGAAACGGCCATAAAAGATCCTTTATTTGATATTTTTATAGAATTATGGGATCTTTTGGTGAAATACGTCAAGTGGCGACATCAGTGGCGACATCAATTCTGAAGCAGCCAATATGGCCTGGGCCCGCAGGACGGCGGAAGTAATTAATGCGCTAAGTATTTGTTTTTATTTGTATTTTTT
This sequence comes from Bordetella parapertussis, assembly GCA_945893125.1. GTDB lineage: Bacteria > Pseudomonadota > Gammaproteobacteria > Burkholderiales > SG8-41 > UBA5216. The sequence continues at coordinate 13,879 of CAMDDY010000065.1, read as the reverse complement.
AGACCACAAATCCGATATTTCGACGCCTTTGTCGATATCCGCTTTGCGCTTGGTGTCCCCCGCATCAATTTTTTGCGCGTGGTCGAGCACGAGGGCAATTTTGTCCTGCGGAATAATCGCGATGCCGGCTTCGTCGGCGCAAATCAGGTCGCCGGGTTTGCACGGCACGCCGCGAATTTCCACCGTGCCGTTGACTTCAACGGTCTGCATGCGCCACTTGCCGGTGATCGGCGTGAAGCCGCGGCACCACACCGGCCAATCCATGTCGCGATAACCGTCGGGGTCGCGCACCGTGGCATCAACAATCGCGCCGATGAAGCCCTGGCGCTTGGCAATCGACGCCGATTGCCCACCCATGTTGGAGCAACCCATCACGCCCTGGATCACCAGCACGTCGCCGGGTTCGGCGAGGTTGTGCGCTTCGGTTTCGCCTTGGGTGTTGATTTTTTCCTGTGCGGCTTTGTGGATTTGCACGTCGCGCGCGATGTTGCGTAGTGTCATTGCCGGGCCGACGATGCGTTTGGTGAAATACACCGGTGGCAATTGATACGCTGGGATTACCGCGACGATGCCAAGTTCGTCGCAGGCGTCCGACAAAGTGCCGGTCAGATCGACCAACGCCATGAAGGCATCGATGGTGGCTTTGGCGGGGCGCGGAATATCGAGCATGCGAATCGCTTCGCGCGGCATGCGGCCGAGGGTGGTTTTGGGCATTACAAACTCCAGTCAAGTGTGTGAGGGTAAACACTGATTTTAGGGACGCAAGGCTTATTGCGTCAATGCGGGCAATGGGCTATCGTCCACACTCATTTTTTTTCGGGTGAAATACCATGGCAACTCCCAAACGCGGCATGCGCAAAGGCCTCACGGCTTACGGCGACGAAGAATTCTCCCTGTTTTTGCGCAAGGCTTTCGTTAAAGCGATGGGCTACACCGACGAAGCGCTGGATCGTCCCATCGTCGGCATCACCAATACTTTCAGCGGCTTTAATGCCTGTCATCGCAATGTGCCGGAGCTGATTGACGCGGTGAAACGCGGCGTGATGCTGGCGGGCGGGCTGCCGGTGGAATTCCCCACGATCACGCTGCATGAATCGTTCGCGCACCCGACCAGTATGTATCTGCGCAATTTGATGTCGATGGACACCGAAGAGATGATCAAGGGCCAGCCGGTGGATTCGGTGGTGCTGATCGGCGGCTGCGACAAAACCGTGCCGGCGCTGCTGATGGGCGCCGCCAGTGCCAACGTGCCGGCGATCATGCTGGTGACGGGGCCGATGATTACCGGCGACCACAAGGGCGAGCGGCTGGGTGCCTGTACCGATTGCCGCCGCTTCTGGGGCAAGTATCGCGCGGGTGAAATCTCCGAGCAGGAAATCGGCGAAATCAATAATAAACTCGCGCCCTCCGCCGGCACCTGCATGGTGATGGGCACGGCGAGCACCATGGCGCTGTGTACCGAGGCGATGGGCATGATGCTGCCCGGCGGTGCGTGTACGCCGGCGGTGATGGCGGACCGGTTGCGTCACGCCGAAGCCAGCGGCGCGCGCGCGGTGGCGATGGCGAAAGAAAAACTCACACCCGACAAAATCATGACGGCCGACGCGTTCGAGAACGCGCTCACCGTGCTGCTCGCGGTGGGCGGCTCGACCAATGCGATTGTGCATCTCACCGCGATGGCGGGGCGCCTCGGCATCAAGATAGATCTGGATGCCTTCGACAAAATGGGGCGCGTGACGCCGGTGCTGGTGGATTTGAAGCCCACCGGCCAGCATTACATGGAAGACCTGGAAAAAGCCGGCGGCCTGGTGGTGATCCTGCGCGAGATACGCAAGTTGTTGAACCTTGATGCGCTGACCGTCACCGGCGACACGCTCGGTGAAAACATCAAGGCGGCGGCGCCAGCTTGGAAGCAGGACGTGGTGCGCCCGTTCAATGATCCGATCTTCAAGGGCGGCAGCATTGCCGTGCTGCGCGGCAACCTCGCGCCCGAAGGCGCGATCATCAAGCAGGCGGCGGCAACGCCTAAGCTGATGCAGCACACCGGTCGCGCGGTGGTGTTTGAGTCGCTGGAGGATTTGGCGAACCGCATCGATGACCCTAAGCTCGACGTGAAGGAAGACGACATCCTCGTGATGCAAAACGCCGGGCCGAGGGGCGCGCCGGGCATGCCGGAGGCAGGCTATTTGCCGATCCCAAAAAAGCTCGCGCAAAAAGGCGTGAAGGACATGGTGCGCATATCGGACGCGCGCATGAGCGGCACCGCGTTCGGCGCGATTGTGCTGCACGTCACGCCCGAAGCCGCGCTCGGCGGCCCGCTGGCGCTGGTGAAAACCGGGGATCGCATCAAGCTCGATGTGCCCGCGCGCAAGATTGAATTGCTGGTGTCCGACGAAGAACTCGATGCGCGGCGCAAGCTGTGGAAAAAACCGCGCGCGCGCAAGGAGGATGGGCGCGGCTATCGCAAGCTCTTTATGGAAACGGTGATGCAGGCGGATCGCGGCTGCGATTTCGATTTTCTGGCGCCGGAGAGTACAATCAGCATTCCGCGTTAGCGCAGTAAGCACCCTCCCCCGCTGACGCAAGGGAGGGCACGCGAATTCCGTTCCTCATTTTTCACTGATTCTGAAATGTCTAATTCACAAAAGAAAAAAACTGTGCCGCGCCGCGCCACACTGCGGCGTTTTGTAGTGCGTAAATCCGGCGTGCATGGGCGTGGCGTTTTCGCCCTCGTCGATATTCCCAAACGCACGCGCCTGATCGAATATCTCGGCGAGCGCATGTCGCACGAAGTCGCCGATGACCGCTACGGTGATTTGCACGACGGCAGCTCGCACACCATGCTGTTTGCCGCCAATGACGAGGTGGTGATCGATGCCACGCAATGGGGCAGCTCGGCGCGCTGGATCAACCATTCGTGCGCACCGAACTGCGAAGCGATTGAAGACGAGGGCCGCGTGTTCATCGAAACCCGGCGTAACATTCGCGCGGGTGAAGAGATCGGCTATGACTATGGGCTGATCGTCGAGGAACGCCATACCGCAAAGTTAAAGCGCGAACACGCGTGTCTTTGCGGCGCGCGGCGCTGCCGCGGCACCTTGCTGGGTAAAAAACGCTAAAACGGCAGTATCCGCCGCGTCTGGCCGCCGGCGCCGCCCTCGCGCATGCGGCGGCGCCGCGCAAGGTGGTGTAGTCTACGGTTCTACGCCATGACTACGTTACAAACCACAATCCGCAATCAGCTTGGTGAACTGGAGCGCGTGTGCGACCTGGTGTCCACGCTCGAACGCACGTGTCATTTGCCGGCCCAGTTGGTATTCGACCTCAACGTGGTGCTCGACGAATTACTCAGCAATATCATCAACTACGGCTACGATGATCAGGCGCCGCACGATATACGCGTTACGCTTTCGGCAAGCGATGCGGCGGTTGAAATTCGTATTGAAGATGACGGCAAGGCCTTTAATCCGCTGGCGGCGCCGGCGCCCGATCTGACCTTGCCGCTTGCCGAGCGGCCGATCGGCGGACTGGGCCTGCACTTTGTTCGAAAACTCATGGATGATGTGAAATACCATCGAGAAAACGAACATAACTATATGTTTTTAAAGAAACATTTATAATTCTGTCAATGGAGTGACATATGGAGATTATTGAGATTCCGTCGGGGCGCATCACCATACTTGAGATCAAGGGGCGCATCGACAGCAGCAATGCGATAGACCTGAGTAACCGCTTGCGCGCGCTGTATACCAAGCCGGGCGTGCTGCTGTTGCTGGATTTGCAGGGCATGGATTACATCACCAGCGCGGGATTTCGCACGCTGCTGATCGGGCGCAGGCACGCCGCCAGCAGCGGCGGTGCGCTTGCGATGTGCGGCCTGACTGAAAAAGTACAGGATTTGTTTGCGATGGGCGGGTTTATGGAAAACTTTACCATCCATCCCACGCGCGAGGAAGGCCTCGCGAGGCTCGGGTGAGTCGCGGACCGCGCGCGCCGTCGTGAGCACGGCGGCGGGCGCCGTTTACTTGAAGCGCGTCACCAGCACTGAAAAATCATCCTCGAACGGCCCGCGGCGCGCGACTTTTTGCACCGATTGGTAGATGCGCTGCGTCTCGGCGAGATTGGGTACCGCGACTTCCAGCAGGGTAGGCAGCAGATTTTCGAGCTCCCAGCGTTGCCCGCCGAGCGTGTCGATTTCGAATACGCCGTCGCTGAACAGGTAGAGCGTGGCGTCGGCCGGCACTGCGGTGGATTGCGCCTGGAAATTGTGCGCGGGCGTGACACCCACGGGCGGGTTCGCGGTGCGCAGCGGTTGCGGCTCGCCGGCGCCCTCGTACACCAGGTAAGCGGGGTGTTGACCCGCCGAGCAGTAGCTCAACGTGCGAGTCGACATTTGGTAGACGCCGTACCACAGCGTGAAATACATCAGGCTGTGATCTTCCATCTGGAACATTGCATTCAACTGCCGGGTCACCTGGGCGGCATCGCGCAAGTTCGCACCGGGCAGTTCTTTCTGCCGCAACGCGTTCATCACGCCCACTGCCAGCATGGCGGCTTCAGGCCCGTGACCCGACACATCGAGCAGGTACAGCGAGAAATGATCCTCATCGATCCACTGGTATCCGAGCGCGTCACCACCGAGGCGCGCGCAAGGAATCAATAACCATTCGGTCTGAACCGGCCCCTCGCCGATCGGCAACGGCAGCATCGACTGCACATAGCGGCTCGCGCCTTCAAGGCTGCGCTCGAAATCGCGTGACAGTTCTATTTCACGCCGCGTGCGCCGCTCGTATTTGAGTTGGTGGCGACCGATGCGTACCAGGCAGCCGTCGGTGAGTTTGACGGGAGCGGTGATGCGGCGGCCATCCACGAACGTGCCGTTGGTCGATTTTAAATCGCTGATCATCAGCACGCCGGCGTCCTGCGTGATGCAGCAATGGCTGCGTGATATTTCGACATCACGCAAGATGACATCGGCCGGGTCCGCGCGCCCGATGGTAACGCCGGCCTCGGCCAGTTCGATCATGCGCCCTTGCTCGGCGCCTTCGGTCACCAGCAGTTGATGGATACGCTCTTCACCCGGCGCGGTTGCCTCGCCCGGCGCGACGATCAGGGTAAAGTCCTGAATCGTAATATCCTTTTTTTTGCCGTCATTCATGGTGGTTTTCGCGCAAGACTTTGATGTTACCGCGATTGTCGCGCGGATGTATAATTTGTCCAAATGCCGGTAGTAGCGGGTGCCGGCGGTTGGCAACGGTAGACACACATCATGACACGCCTTATTTTTATAGTACTGACCTTGTTCGCCTTGCTGGCGGGGTGCGCTACACCACCCGAACCGGTGAAAGCGCCCGCGCCTGTCGCCAAACCAGAGCCGGAGCCGCCGCCACCGGAGCCGGAGCCGGAGCCGGCTGCCCCGGCAGCGCCCACGCGTCCGCAGCTTACCGGGCAGGCGGCGAAGGCGGAAGTGCAAAAAATTCTGCGCCAGTCATTTGACTGGCTCGACGGCGGCGAAGAAGAAAAAGCGCGTGTTGAACTTGAATATGCGCGCCAGCTTGAACCCGACAACAAGCAAGTGGTTTGTTTGCTGCGCGGCGTCACCGCGGATCCGCTGGCGACGCTGGGTAAGGAATCCACGGCTTATACGGTGCGTCCGGGTGAAAGCCTCGGCCTGATTGCACGCCGCGCGATGGGGGATGTGTGCGAGTTTTATATCCTCGCGCGTTACAACCAGATCAAGGTGCCCAAGCAACTTTCATCCGGGCAAACCATACGTATTCCGGGCAGAGTTGCGCTCGCGGCCCCGACGGCCGCGGATACGGCGCCCACGCCAGCGACGCCCGCGCCCAAGCCGGAACCGGTTGCCGAACCGGTGAAACCGAAACCCGCGGCGCCGTCACCCGAGGCCGAAGAAAAAGCGCGGCGCGCGGAAATTGATCGCCATCATCGCAATGCGCAGGCCGCGTATCGCCGGCAGGATCTCACCACTGCGATTCGCGAGTGGGATGCCGTGCTGGCGATTGACCCCAATAACGGCCTTGCACTGGCGCGCAAGCAGGAAGCGCTCGACCTTCAGCGGCGGCTTGAAAAGCTCAAGAAGTAATTCGTTTAATATTACATCACCACGCGGGGCGGGCGGTTGATGTAAGAGCGCCGCGTGCGTTCGGTGTCGATGTCGCGCAAGGCCTGCGCGGCCGCTGCGTTATCCCGCTCCACCGCCAGCACACGCAGGTATAACAATGTCGCCTGATCGAGATTGCCCTGCCGGCGCGCCTGCTCGGCGGCACGTGATAATCCGTCCGCAGCATCGCGAATACGCTTGCGTGTATCGGCCATTGCGTCGCGGTAGTCCTTGGTGTCGGGCTTTAACAGCGACAGCAGTTCCCATTCCACCAGCGCATCGGCCCAGTTGTGCGCCTGCATATGGGTTTGGGCGCGTTCGTGGTGACGCGCTTCGAGCGCTTCGGCGGGGTGCGGCGAGGGGGCGGGTCGCGATGCTGTCGGGGCGGGGCGCACCGGCGCATCACCCGGCGGCGGCGTCACGCAACCTGCAACAGCGGCGCAGGCTGCCCACAAAATAATGCCGCGTGTGTTCATTGCAGACTCCACTGTAGACTCACTGCAGATTAACCTCGCGGAACACCTGCAGCGCTGAACGAAAACTATCCATGCTTGCGCCACCGAAAATCATCGTGCGGCGCAGCATCAGCGGGTAGGCAAAAAACGCGTTGCCGCCGGGATTAACCGTGAGACCGAGTTCATGGCCGGTTTGCACCAGGCGCTCCACTACCACTTGATTGGCATCGCCAAACGGAAACGCGTGATGCGTGACCTTGCCCGGCACGTTGCGCTCGATCACGGCGCGCGGCGTGCGCAACTCTGCATCGATGCGCTCGCGATAGCGCGCGTCCGACTCGCCCGCCAGCCGCACCACCAGATTCGCGTGGGATTTCGAATGGGACTGGATATCGATGAGGCCGGATTTCGCCATCTCGTTGATTTGCGCCCACGTGAGACCCTCGCCGCCGCCGAGAAAATCGGTGTAGACAAAAAACGTCGCCGCGAACCCGTGCTTGCGCAGGATCGGGTAGGCATGTTGATACGAAGAGACATGGCCGTCGTCAAAGGTGATGACCACCGCGCGCGGCGGCAGCGGGCGCTGGCCGGACAGGAAATCGGGCAGGTCGGCGAGGCGAATCACGTGGTAGTTGTTGCGTGCAAGGAATTCCATCTGTGCGGCGAAGGTTTCGCGCGGCATGATCATCAGATTCGTTTGCGGCCCGACGCGGTGATAACACAGAATCGGCACCGTTTGATACCCTTGGGCTGAAATGCCCAGGGGATTGACCGGGCGCAGGGGAATGGCCACGGGTTCACCGGCCGCGGCGCTGGTGATTTGATTAAAGGCGGCGATTTCCCAGGCGCGATCGGCGCTGCCCAGATGCTCGCGCGCCAGCGTGGCGAGCGTATCCTCCGCGCGCGGCGCCACCACTAAAAAGCGATCATTGCGCGCAATGACGCCGGTTTGCGCTGGCGCTGCAGCGGGTTCTTCCGGCGGTGCGCTGACTTCGCCTGGCGGCGCGGGCGGGGTTGTTACGCAGCCTGCCGCAACGAGCAGAAGCGCTAATAACAACGCGACTGTGCTTGGGACGCGCGGCAGCATGTGGTTCTCCCGGGCTTAAGCCGCCGCCCCCGGCTGGGGTGGGGATTCAGACGGCGCGGTCAAATCAATCACATCCTGATCCAGGCTGGCCGCCATGCCGTTAAAGCTGTCGTACAGATCGCCGATTTCATCGGTGCGCGCCTCCTCGATGCGGCAGTCGTAGTGGCCATCGCGAACTTCGTCCAGTGCGTCGCCCAGCGTGCGCAGGGGCCGCGCGTAGCGATCCAGCATCAGGTAGGTGGCCAGAGTGGCCATCACCGCCGTCACCACCAGCAGCAGCGCCATCAGCCACCAGCTTTCGCGTACCACGGCGGCGAGACCTTCTTCGGGCAGCAGCAACTGCACCTTGCCGATGTCACGCGACTGAAACTTGATCGGCACGAAAAACATAAACGTCAGACTGTCCTTTTGCCGTATGCGCAATACGGAAACCGAGGGGTCGCGCGCGGCGAGCGTGTCGCCGGTGACCGCCGCCAGCGGTTTGTCCACGGCGGCGGCGTCGGTACTCACGCGCACCACGTTCTTGATATCGATTACCGACAGGCCGCGCGCATCGAGCGCTTTCGCGATGGCCTGCACCGACACATCGATGCCGACCCAATCCTCGGACAGCGTTTGATGCGCGTTTTCCACCGCGATGAGCTTGGCGAGCGAGGCGCCCTGATCGATGGTCTGGCTCAGCATGGCCTGGTACTGCCGGTGTGTGACATACAGCGATGTGATGGTCATGGTGACCGCGACCACGGCGGCCATCGCCATCGCCAGCTTGACCTTGAGGGGTATGCCGCGGCGCTTGGCTTGCCCCACGCCGCGCGTGGGATCGATTTCGACCAGCACGCGCGTCAGCGCTTCCGACAGTTCACGGCCGCTCTGAAAGCGTTTTTCAGGCTGTTTGTTCAGCGTGCGCGCAATCACGCGGCGCAGGCTGGCGGGAATGTCCGCGCGCAATTCGCCCACGGGTTTGGGCGCTTCCTGCGTGATGCGCAATAACAGCGTGGCGATGCTGTCGGCGTTAAACGGCCGTTTGCCGGTGAGCAGTTGATACAGCATCACTCCGACCGCCCACAAATCAGAGCGCGCATCGACCGTGCCGCCGCGCGCCTGTTCCGGCGACATGTAATGCGGCGTGCCCATGATGGTGCCGGCGGTGGTGGCGTCCATCGAATCGCCCGCCGCCACGTGCGCAATACCGAAGTCAACGAGTTTGACGGTTTTGCCGTCGGCCAGGCGAATGATGTTGGCCGGTTTGACGTCGCGATGAAAGATGCCCTTGCTGTGCGCGTAGTCGAGCGCATTGGCGATCTGGATGCCGAGCGTCAACACATCGCGCAGCGGCAGCTCCGTGCCCTTGGGCACCAGTTCATCGAGCGGGCCGCCGTTGAGCAGCTCCATGGCGATATACGGACGGCTCTCGATCTCGCCCACGTCGAAGATGGTGACGATATTCGGATGCTGCAGCATGCCGGCCGCCTTGGCTTCGCGCAGAAAGCGGCTACGGTATTCTTCCGTGGTACACAGATTCGCATGCAAAAACTTGATCACCAGCTCACGGTTGATGCTGGGGTCGAACGCCTTGTAGACGGTCGCCATCGCACCTTCGCCGAATTTTTCGAGGATCTGGTAGCGGCCGACTTCGCGCGCGGGTTTGATCTCGGCGCCGATTTCGACATCGCCGATGGAGCGCCCCGGCAGCGAATGGCCCAGCGACGTTTGTTTGGCGATAAACGTGGCTTCGTCGACGCCACCCTGCACACTATGGGGGTTGATGAGCGTTGCGCCGTCTACAGGCGTAGCGGGAGTTTTTTCGTTGGCCATCAGGGGAAACCGCTTCAGTGATTGTTACGCCAAGTATGCGGCAAACCGGGCCTGCTTGTCATCACGGGGTTCGCCGCCCGCGGCAAATGTTTAGTGGTCGAAGTGAAACCAGATATGCGCGTGCGCGCCCTTCGATTCCGCGCGGATGCGGTCGGCGTTGTGCCGCAGCATGAAACCGGCAAGCCGGCTCATGCCGTCGTCCGACGCCATGATCTCCTGATCGGTGGGGCGTTTGTCGGGGAACGCCAGCGGCGTGCCGGCGTATACGGCGTGGATGTCGAGATTGAATTCGTCGAAGCTCGCTTCCAGCGTTAGTGCGCCGGCGTTCCAGCCGTTGTCCGCCACCGCTTCCACCAGTTGATTGGCGGCGAAACTGGCGCGCGAAATAATCTCGGGGCGCGCGCCCCACTTGGCGCCGTTTTCGCGCAGAAAGTCGCTGATACTGACGCTGCCGATGGCGTCACGTTCCACTTTCAACGAGACGGTTTTTTTCACGCCAATGCGAAACAGCAAATTCAGGCCCAGTGCGATCACGGTGGCAAACGCGAGCGACGACGCCACCAGCGGCGCCAACACGCTCGGTGCGGTCGCGACGATGCCGGGGAATACATCGACCGCCACGCCGGCGATGATCGCGATGCCGATGATGAGCGTGCGGCGGATATCCAGCAGGCGCGACGTCATGACCTGCAATCCGTTAATCAGGATGAAGCACGCGGAGAACAGCAGGCCTGCCGCCATCACCGCGCGCGGCATGATCGCGAGGAGCGCGGCCACCTTGGGCAGAATACCCAGCAGGATGAAGATCGCGCCGACCGCGTAGGCGATATGGCGGCTGGCGATGCCGGTGGCGGCGGCGACACCCACCGAGGGTGTGGCGGTATTGGTGCCCACCCCGCCCGCCAGGCCGGCCAGTGCGGTGGTAAGGCCGTCTCCCAGTACGCCGCGCGTCACCGAACGCGGCTCGGGGCGCACCCAGTCGGCATCATTCATGCGCTGGCACATGGTGATGGTGCCGGCCGCTTTCATCGCGGCGGCGAGGCTCGCGATCGCGAAGGTCGCGGCGATGGTGATGTCAAATGACCAGGTGGCGTGTTTTAACGTCGGCAGCGCGATCCAGGGCGCGGCCACGAGGCTTGATGTCTGCGCGGCGTCGAATAATCCGGCGGCGGCGGCCGCGGCGTAGCCGATGGCGAGCCCGATCAGCGCGCACAGCATTTTCGCAGCACCTTTGCCCCAGATGTTCAGAGCAACCATGGTGGCGAGCGTGAAGCCGGCCACCAGCCATTCGTGGCCGCTGACGGCGGGTGCGTCGGCGCCGTACATCAGGCGCACGCCGCCGATGCCCGCAGTGATGCCGATCATGAACACCACCAGACCGGAGAGTTCGGTCGGCAAAAACGCACGCAGCCGCGACAGGGTGCGCGATATCGCGACCTCCAGCAGGCCCGCGAATAGGGTCATGCCGAACAGCAGCGGCAGTCCGCCCGCTTTTATCGCCAGTACCGAGGCGCTGAAATAGGTTGCGGTGAACGTGCTGGGGCACATGTAGCCGCTGCCCGCAGGACTGCGGCGCGACGATTGCAGAAAAGTGCCGATGCCCAGCACGATCAGCCCGATCGACAATAACTCAATGACGGTTGTGACTGACGCGCCCGCCAGCCTGAAAATCACCAGCGGATAAATCAGGTTGATCGCAATCACGCCCACATGCTGCACGCCGCTGAACAGCGTCACCGGCAACGGCGGTTTTTCATCGACCCCGTAAATCAGATCAGGCGGGCGCTTCATGAAGTGGCCGCCATGGTTGGCGCGCGTGGATGTGGCGGGTCGGCGTTACGCGTTTGCCGCCGCAACGGCATCGTCGCGATTCGGCAGTATGGTGAAGAGTTCGGTGAACGACGCGATATCGAACAGGCGTTTGACTTCACCGCCCACGCCACACAGCGCGAGTTTGCCCTTGGCGGCGTCCACGGCACGTGCGGTGATCAGCAGCGTGCGGAATCCGGCGCTGCTGATGTAAGTGACTTCCTTGAGATCAATCACCAGCCGCGCCGAGCCCGACTGAATCACCGAATTTAGATGATCGCGCAGCTTTTCAGCCGTGGTGCTGTCGACGCGGCCTTTGACCGCGACGGCAGTAACTTTGTCGTGAGAAACGGTGTCGATTTCCATGATGTCGGCGGTGTGTTTGCAGTGTTGCAACCATCATACCGCAATTTATCCGGCGCGGAACATCGTGCTATCGCGTGTTTGGAGTTGAGCGTTGAGAGTAACCCCACTTCCGCGCGGAGGCGGGTTTACCCTTAATGCTCGCATTCCGAGCTTGCCTTGCTAGGCCGCCGCGCGCGAAGCCCGTTTGCGATCCTGTTCCAGCAGAAAGCGTTTGCGGATGCGTATCGACTTGGGCGTGATTTCCACCAACTCATCGTCGGCGATAAATTCAATCGCGGATTCCAGCGTGACTTGTATCGGCGGCGTGAGGCGCACCGCTTCATCGGTGCCGGAGGAGCGCACGTTGGTCAACTGCTTGCCCTTGATCGGGTTGACCACCAGATCGTTGTCGCGGCTGTGGACACCGATGACTATGCCTTCGTACAGTGGATCACCGGGGCTGGCGAACATTTTGCCGCGCTCCTGCAGCTTCCACAAGGCGTAGGCCACCGCCGGGCCGTTCTCCGACGAGATCAGCACGCCGTTGCGGCGCTCGTCCATGTCCGGCTTCATCGGGCCGTAGTCGTCAAACACGTGGCTGATAAGGCCGGTGCCGCGCGTCATGGTGAGATATTCCGACTGAAAGCCGATCAGCCCGCGCGCCGGAATGCGGTAATCGAGGCGCGTGCGGCCCTTGCCGTCGGACTGCATGTCCTGCAGATCGCCCTTGCGCTGGCCCAGTGCTTCCATCACCGCGCCCTGATTGGCATCTTCGCAATCGACGGTGAGCATTTCGTACGGCTCGTGCCGCTCGCCGTTGACGATTTTGGTGACTACGCGCGGACGCGACACCGCAAGTTCGTAACCTTCGCGGCGCATGTTTTCCAGCAGAATCGTCAGATGTAGTTCACCGCGTCCCGATACTTCAAACACGTCGGCGTCCGACGTCTCGACCACTTTCAATGCGACGTTGCTCATCAACTCGCGCGTCAGGCGCTCGCGAATCTGGCGGCTGGTGACGTACTTGCCTTCACGGCCTGCGAGCGGCGAGGTGTTGACCTGAAAGTTCATCGTCAGCGTGGGCTCGTCCACTTTCAACAGCGGCAGTGCTTCGGGTTTTTCAACGTCGGTAATGGTGACACCAATGCCGACATCTTCGATGCCGTTGATAAGCACAATATCACCGGCTAGGGCTTCTTCGGAAACGGTTCGATCAAGTCCTTTAAAAACAAGTACTTGGCCAATTTTTGCCAGTTTGGGTGACGCATCTTCGGGGCCGCGCATGACCATCACTTGCTGCAGCGGGCGGATGCGCCCGCGCGTAATGCGGCCAATACCAATGCGACCGACATAGCTCGAATAATCGAGCGAACAAATCTGCAATTGCAAAGGACCATCGGGATCGTCTTCGCGCACCGGCACGTGCTGGATGATGGCTTCGAACAGCGGATCCAGGTTACCTTCGCGCACGCTGGAATCCAGCCCGGCATAACCGTTCAACGCGGAGGCATACACCACCGGGAAATCGAGTTGTTCTTCGGTGGCGCCGAGTTTGTCGAACAGATCAAAAGTTTGATTCACCACCCAGTCGGCGCGCGCGCCGGGGCGATCGACTTTGTTCACCACCACGATGGGCTTCAAGCCCAGCGCCAACGCCTTGCGCGTGACAAAACGCGTTTGCGGCATCGGGCCTTCGACCGCATCGAACAGCAGCAGCACGCTATCGACCATCGACAGCACGCGCTCGACTTCGCCGCCGAAATCGGCGTGGCCGGGGGTATCGACGATATTGATATGCGTGCCGTTCCACATAACCGCGCAGTTCTTGGCGAGAATGGTGATGCCGCGCTCTTTTTCGATGTCGTTGCTGTCCATCACGCGCTCTTCGAGGTGCTGGTGCGCGGCGAAGGTGCCCGATTGGCGCAGCAGCTTGTCCACCAGTGTGGTTTTACCGTGGTCAACGTGGGCGATGATGGCGATGTTTCTGATGGCGCGAGGCATGGCTTTTCCTGAGTCCGAGGGACTGCTAAAAAGGGCGCGATTGTAGCATAGGCGTCAAGTCACCACGATGTAGGTCATTGAATTTTCTGCAAAAGCCGGATTTAAGCGGGCGCGAGTTCAAATTCGAAGTGCAACTCTGATTAATAGGTTGGGTGGGCGAGGTGCGATAGCATCCGAGCCCCTCGACCACCAAGTTAAAGTTGCCAAGAATGAACTACACACACCTCACCCAAGACGAACGGTATC
>CAMDDY010000064.1 GCA_945893125.1 Bordetella parapertussis | reverse complement strand
GCAGCACGGTGGCGCATGGCCGCATCCGCGCTATCGATGTCAGCTCCGCGCGCGCGATGCCCGGCGTGTTTGCGGTCTACACCGGCGAAGATATCCGCCGCGTGATTGCCGAGCCGTACTACGGCCCCGCGTTTCACGATCAGCCGATCCTTGCGCTCGACAAGGTGCGTTATGCCGGCGAGCCGGTGGCGGTGGTGCTGGCCGCTGACCCGCATGTGGCGGAAGCAGCCGCGCAGTTGATTACGGCAGATTACGAAGCATTGCCCGCGGTGTTCGACGAAATCGAGGCGATGACTTCAAAGGCCGTGGTACATGAGGTGTTGAAACCTGCGGGCACCTTTGCCGATTTAAAACATTTAAAAAACAAAAGCGGCACCAACATCGCGCTGGATTTTCATTTGCGCCGGGGTGATGTGGCCAAGGCGTTTGCCGATGCCGATCATGTCTTCGAGCACACCTTTCACACGCAGCAGGTGTTGCACTTGCCGCTGGAGCCGTTCGCGACGGTGGCGATTCCCGGCGACGATACCTTGCTGCTGCATTCTTCGACGCAAAGCCCGTCGTTCGTGCGCATTGAAATTGCGCGTCTCTTCGGCTGGCCCGAGAGCAAGGTGCGCGTGAAGGTGCCGTATCTTGGCGGCGGGTTCGGCGCCAAGGTGTATATCAAGAGCGAGGCGCTGGCTGCCGCGTGCGCGATGCTTAGCACCAGACCGGTGAAATTCGCGCTCACGATGGAAGAACAGTTTTACATGATCACCAAACACGCCACTACTTTGCGTATCAAAAGCGGCGTAACGAAAGACGGACGCATCACGTCGCGCGAATGCGAAGTGTGGTGGAACGGCGGCGCCTATGCCGACATCGGCCCGCGTGTGACGCAGAAATCCGGATTCACTGCGGCGGGGCCGTACGAAATAGACAATGTAAAAATAGATTCGTATGCGCTGTATACCAATCTGCCGGCGGCGGGTGCGTTGCGCGGCTTCGGAATACCGCAACTGGTGTGGGCGTATGAGAGCCACACCGACATGATCGCGCGCGAACTCAAAATCGAGCCGCTGACCATCCGGCGCAAGAATCTGCTGCGCGAGGGGCGTCCGCAGGCCACCGGCACGTTGATGCACGACGCGGAACTTGATCTGGTACTTGAACGCCTGGCCACGCGCATGCAGTGGGAGCGGCCCTTCGACCACGGTACCAGTGGTACCACGGCCAAACGCCGCGGACGCGGCATCGCCATCGGTTTCAAGGCCAGCATTTCGCCCACCACGTCGATGGCGATCGTCAATCTCAGCGCCGATGGAAGCTGCATTTTATACAGCAGCACGGTGGACATGGGGCAAGGCTCCGACACCGCGATGGCGCAGATGGTGGCCGAGGTGATGGGCATTGCGGTGGAAGTAATTACGGTGGTGCATCCCGACACCGATGTCACGCCGTACGACATGGCGACGCTCGGTTCGCGTTCGACATTTCACATGGGCCACGCGGTGAAAAACGCCGCCGAAGACGCGCGCGACAAATTGTTTGCGCTGGCGCGCGAGGTCGGCCTGTCGGCGGAAACCACGCCGATACCGGATGTGTTCAAAAAGAAATACGGCATGCAGGCGGGCAATATCGTCGGCGTCGGCAGTTTTATTCCGTCGTACAAATCCCCGGATGCCGACGGCCAGACCGACAACGCCACGCCGTTCTGGATGATCGGCGCCACCGGCGCCGAAGTCGAAGTTGATACCGAAACCGGCGAGTTCAAGGTGACGCGGTTGGTGAATCTGGTGGACGTGGGGCGCGCCATTAATCCGGCGATAGTCGAAACGCAAATTTCCGGCGCCACCATCATGCAGCTGGGCTTTACCTTGACCGAGTGCATGAATTTCGATGCCGGGCAGGTGACCAATGCCTCGCTCGCGGATTACAAAATCCCCGGCATCCGCGACATCCCGCCGATGGAAAACGAAGCGGTGGACGGCAATCAGCGCAACGGCCCCTTCGGCGCCAAGGGCGTGGGCGAGAGTGGCACCTTTGGTGTGTCGCCCGCGATTGCCAATGCGATTGATGATGCGGTGGGCGTGCGGCTGACGAGTCTGCCGCTGACGGCGGAGGCGGTATATCGTGGGTTGCGTGCGAAGGCGGGCAAGCCCCTTAAAGACATTTGACGCAGATTTCACAGATGAACGCAGATTTTTCCTCTGGTGTGGTTACGGTGTCTCAGGGTTATGGATCAATTTCCATTTCGCCGATTTTAATCTGCGTAAATCTGCGTAAATCTGCGTCAAAAAAGGTGTTGCACTAATGTCTACCACCCGCGAAATTCATTTCACCCTCAACGGCGAACCCGTCACCGCGCAAATCGGCACGCACCAGCATTTGGTTGAAGTGCTGCAAGCGCGCGGGCTCACCGGCGCGCGCGAGAGTTGCGCGCAGGGCTTGTGCGGCTGCTGCACGGTGCTGGTGAACGGCACGGCGGTATCCGGTTGTCTGTATCTCGCGGCGTTTGCCGACGGCGCGGAGGTGCGCACCATTGAATATACCCCCGATGGCAAGCTCGACCCCGTGCAGGAAGCCTTCATCGAATGCGGCGCGTTTCAGTGCGGG
The DNA here is from genome assembly GCA_945893125.1 of Bordetella parapertussis. Lineage (GTDB taxonomy): Bacteria > Pseudomonadota > Gammaproteobacteria > Burkholderiales > SG8-41 > UBA5216. The sequence continues at coordinate 12,479 of CAMDDY010000064.1, read as the reverse complement.
TACTGCACGCCTGGGTTTGTTTTGATGACGCGGCAGTTGCTGGACGAACACCCCGATCCGTCGGATGACGATATCCGCCATTATCTGTCGGGGAATTTGTGCCGTTGCGCGGCGTACCCGGAAATCTTCAAAGCGGTAAAACTCGCGGCGAGTAAACGTAAATGAAATCCTCGACCGGAAACCCGCTCGACCTGCGCGCGTGGCTGGATACCGCACGCAAACTCGGCGAACTAAAAGACGTGCGCGGCGCCGACTGGAATCTTGAACTCGGCGCGATTAGCGAACTCAACGTCAAGATTGATGCCGCGCCGGCACTGCTGTTCGACGAGATTAAGGATTACCCGAAAGGGTTTCGCGTGTTGACGTGCAGCACCGCCAGCCCGGCGCGTCTGTCGAGTCTGCTGCGTCTGGGTGAAATAAAGACCCATGCAGCGCTGGTGCACAAGCTGCGTGGCCTGCCGAAGACCTGGCAGGCCGCCGCGCCGAAGTTCGAGCCGGTGATTATCGAGAAAGGCCCGGTGTTCGAAAACATTCAGGCGGGCGACGCGGTTGATTTGAATGCGTTCCCCGCGCCGCTGTGGCACGAGAAAGACGGCGGGCGTTACATCGGTACCGGCTGCATGGTGGTGACACGCGATCTGGATACGGATTGGGTCAACGTCGGCACCTATCGTGTGCAGATGCACGACCGCAACACTGTCGGCCTCGACATGATTCCGGGCAAACACGGCGCGCAGCAGTACGATAAACACATGAAGGCGGGCAAGCCGTTCCCGGTGGCGATTGTGTGCGGCGCTGATCCGCTGGGTTATCTGATCTCCGGCATCGAAGTGCCGTACGGCATGTGCGAATACAACTACATCGGCGCGATACTTAATGAGCCGGTGTCGGTAGTGCGCGGCGAGGTCACCGGGCTGCCGTTTCCGAGCAGTGCTGAAATCGTGCTCGAAGGCTGGGCGCATCCGGGGGATGAACGCATCGAAGGGCCGTTCGGTGAGTTTCATGGCTACTATCCGGGCAAGGCGGCGACCGCGCCGGCGGTGAAAATCGAAAGAATTTATTTCAGAAACAACCCGATCATCGTCGGCAGCCCGCCCGCCAAACCCCCCAACGATTATTCCTATTCCAAAGCCGTGATGCGCTCGGCGCTGTTGCTCGACGCGCTGGCGGCGGCGGGCGTGCCCGACGTGGCGAACGTATGGGCGCACGAAATCGGCGGTGCGCGTATGTTCAACGTGGTGGCGATCCAGCAGCGTTACGCCGGCCACGCGCGCCAGGCGGGGCATATCCTCAGTCAGTGCGGCGTGGGCGCGTACATGTCGCGTTACTCGGTGGTGGTGGATGAAGACATTGACCCGTCGAATTTGCAGGAAGTGATGTGGGCCATCGCCACGCGCACCGATCCGGAGATCGATATCGACATCATCAAGCGCGGCATGGGATCGAAAAATGATCCGATGTCGATTGCTTATCGTTACAATGCGCCGCTGACCTCCAAGGCGGTGATTGATGCTTGTCGGCCGTATGATTTTTTGAAGACGTTTCCGGAAGTGGCGGAAGCGAGCAAGGCATTGCAGGAACAGGTAAGGGCTAAGTGGAAAGAGCTTTTTTGAAGGCGGAAGGATGAAGGATGAAGGATGAAAACAAACCGACCACGGGGTTGCAGTTGATTGTTTTCATCCTTCTGCGTCGCTTCAAGTGTGCCCTTGATCCTTCCGCCTTCATCCTTTGTATAACGGAGAGAAAATGAAGCAACTACTGACACTGTTGGCGATGGCCTTGCCACTCGGCGCAACCGCCCAAGATTTCCCCACAAAATCCATCCGCGTCCTCGTCTCCTTCGCGCCCGGCGGCGTGGTGGATACCTCCACGCGTATCGTAACCAGCAAAATCACCGAAGCGGTGGGCTGGCATTTCGTGGTGGATAACCGTCCGGGCGCCAATGGTTTTATCGGCGCGGCGGCGGCGGCGAAGGCGAACGCCGACGGCTATACGCTGCTGTCGGCGCATACCGGCGAATTCGCGGTGAATCCGGTGATGTTCAAGACGCTGCCTTACGATCCGGAAAAAACCTTTGAGCCCGTCATCATGTTAAGCGACGCGCCGATGCTGATCGTGGTGAATATCCAGTCGCCGATCAACAGCATCAAGGATTTAATCGCCGCGGCGCGCACCAAGCCTGGTGCGGTGACCTTCGGCTCGCCAGGCACGGGTTCGGTCAATCACATGGCGAGCGAATGGCTGGCGGCGGCAGCGGGCGTGAAAATGGTGCACGTGCCCTACAAAGGCGGCGCACCGGCGGTGGTGGCGGTGGCGACCAACGATGTGACGTTTACCATTGCCGGCTTGCCGGGCGTGTCGCCGCATTTGCAGGGCAAACGCGTCAAGGTGCTGGGCATCACCACCGCCAAGCGCTCGCCGCTGGTGCCCGACTATGCCACCGCGCAGGAAATGGGCGTGCCGGGCGTGGACGCGTCGATCTGGGTGGGGTTCTTTGTGCCCAAGGGCACGCCCGCGCCGGTTATCAACAAGCTTTACAACGCGTCGGCGGACGTATTGAAGCGGCCCGAGGTCAAGGAACGTCTTGCCGTGGTCGGTGGCGCAGAAGCCGTGGCTACCGCGAGCGCGGCATTCAATACGCGTATTGCGGGCGATATCGAACGTTATAAAAAAGTCGCGCAGCAAGTCGGCATCAAGCCGGAATAATTTACGCGCGTGGGAAGGTGTGAGAAGGTTGACGGCATCGCGGCGTGGCGACAGAATGAGTCACATGATTTACACGGGAGTGTTTATGAATAAAAAATTATGGCTGGCCGCCGCATGTGTCGCGGGATTCTCCAGCACGCCGTTCGCGCAGGATGCTCCGGCAGGTGACGCCACGCGCGGCTTCAAGGCGTATACGCATCATCTGTGCGACACCTGCCACGGATCGGTGGGGCAGGGCGGAGAGCGGGGCGCGGGGCCGAAAATCGCACCGGCGGTGTGGCCCTATCCGGCGTTCGCGCAACAAGTGCGCAAACCGCGCCAGGTGATGATTCCCTACTCGGTAAAAACCTTGCCCGAGCAGGAACTCGCGGACATGCACGCTTATCTGCGTACCATCAAAAATCCGCCGGCGGCAAAGGATGTGCCGTTGTTGAAGGACTTTTGAAGTTCGTGAGGCGTGAACGAGTGAACGAGTAACACCGGGGTTCGGCCCCTCGCTACTCCGTCCCCACTCCTGTGGAGAGCGAAGCGAGGGGGGTGAGCTTTACTCGTTCACCCGTTCACGAATTCACAGCTATCTTCCCTGACAAACCGCATCCACCAGCGCGGGCTGACCTTTTTTCACCACCGCGATCGCGCGCTGTAACGCCGGGCCGAGTTTGGCTGGGTCGGTGATCGGTCCTTCCGCCCACACGCCCATGCTTTGCGCCAGTTTGGCGAAATCGATATCGGGATTGGTGATTTCGGTGCCGATGCGCGCGGTGTGCTGCGGGCGGTTGTGGATCGATGCCATGCGCGCCACGTGCATGATTTCCTGATGGTAGCAACGGTTGTTGTGCATCACGATCAGCATCGGGATTTTATGATGCGCCAGCGTCCACAGCGCGCCGGGCGCGTACATGGAATCGCCGTCGGGCTGGAAATTCACTGAGAGGATGCCGCGGTCGCGATTGGCAAGCGCGGCACCCACTGAAGCCGACATGTAATAACCCTGACCCGCGCCGCCGGAGCCGCCGAGCATTTGATGGTATTCCGTGGTCGGCCACAAGCGCCGCGCCCACGCGATGCGGTCGCTGGTGACGAGTGACCATTTTTCATTCTTGATCACCTGCCAGGTTTCTGCGGCAAGCCGCGCGGTGGAAATCGGCGAGGCCTCCCAGCCCAGCGTGGCAGCCTCTTTGTCGCGCGCGCGCATGTCGCGGTGCATCTTGGCATAGGCGGCGCGGCGTTGGCTCACGGCGGCGGCGTCCGTGCCCACGCGTTTGATGGCGGCAATCAAATCGGGCAGCGTGGCCTGCACATCGCCGCCGATGGGCAACTCCACCGCTTGATGGCGCTGGAAATCCTGGAAGTTTGATTTCAGATACACCTCGCGCATGCCGATGGTAATCACCTTCGCGTCCGGCTTGATGTTGCTGCGATAAGTTTTGTACGGGTCGGCAAACGAATTCAGATTACCCCACGGATCCGCCACTTCCAGCAGCAGAATCACATCGGCGTCGCGCAGCAGTGTTTGCCGCAGAAATGAACAATCGAGATCGTGCGTGTTGGGGAAATTCATGCGCTGGCCGTTGTCGATCACCGCCGCGCCGAGTGTCTCGGCGAGTTCGACCATCAGTTTCACGCCTTCCTGATTGCGCACCGCGCGGTCGGCGATGATCAGCGGCTTTTGCGCGCCAACCAGCATGCGCGCGGCCTCGTTCAACGCGCTGGTGTTGCCCTGCGGATGCACGATACGCGCCATTTTTGGAATGCGCAGCGTGCCGGCAGCGTGGTGATTGTCTTCTTCCTGAATATCCATGTCGGTGGTCACCATCACCGGCGCATACGGCGCGGTCAGCGCGAACTGGCAGCCGCGCACGGTGGATTCCGCAAAGCTCTGCAATGAAATCGGCTGATCGTCCCACTTGATGTAGTCGCGCACCAGATTGCCCGGATCCTGCACGCTGTGATTCCATTCCACGCCGGGCCGCCGCGTGTCGGAGCGTAGCCCATTGCCGGCAAAAATCATCATCGGCGCGCGGTCGCACCACGCGTTGTAAACCGCCATCGTCGCGTGCTGCAAACCCACCGTGCCATGCACCATCACCCCCATCAACTCGCCGGTGGCCTTGCCGTAGCCGTGCGCCATGCCGGCGGCGGTTTCCTCGTGCAGGCAGGTGAGAATTTCTGGATTCTTGTTGCCCAGATGATTGATGATCGATTCCTGCAAGCTGCGAAATCCCGCCGCCGGATTAATCGCAAGGTACTTGATACCCGTGGCCCTAATCACATCGGCCATGAAATCCGAACCGGGATTGGTGATGAAGGTTTCGCTCGGCAGTTTGTTTGCCGCGGGCTTCGCGGCAGTCTCGGCGGCCTGCGCGAGGGTCGTCGTCGCGGCAACCACTGCGCCTGCTGCGGCGGCGGTGCCTTTAAGGAATGCGCGGCGATCCAGCGTAGGTTGCACATCCGGCGTTTGGGGTTGCTTGCTTGGGGTGGTGTCATCCATGGCGAACTCCTTTTTAAGTATTTGTTTTTATTGGTTAATTTTAATGGTTTGGTGAGCGTGATTTGATGTGATAAGGCGTGACAGGCACTATGATACGACGCTCGTGGATGCGTGCGCATTATGTGATTTTCCAACCATCATTGCGGTTTGATCCCCGCTGTTTTAATGACTTTGGCCCAGGTGACCAATTCCGTTTTGATCAGCGCGGCAAATTGTTCGGGCGTGCTGTTGATCGGCGTCATGCCCATGCCGGTCATGCGCTCTTTGATATCGGCGCTGTTCGATATGCGGGCAATGGTCTGATGCAGCAGATCAATAACAGCACGCGGCGTGCCCGCAGGCGCGAGTATGCCGAACCACTGCGTGCTTTCAAAACCGGGCAATGCCGATGCGGTGATCGTCGGCACGCCGGGCAGGCTCGGCAGCGGCTGGGCCGTGGTGACGCCGAGCGCGCGCACTTTGCCGGATTTGATATAGGGCAGTACCGACGGCACCGCTGAAAACGCCACCGCCACTTCGCCGGACATCAGCGCGATCAACGCGGGCGACACGCCCTTGTAAACCACCTGCTGAATTTTGATGCCCGCCATCTGCTGAAAAAGTTCCGCGGTCAGATGCGGGTGCGTGCCCGCGCCGGGCGTGCCGCTAATCAGCGTGCCCGGCCGCGCCTTCGCCAGCGCGATCAACTCCTTCACGTTTTTGGCGGGCACGGAAGGATGCGCCGACACGCACTGCGCCACATCGACCACGTTGATCACCGGCGCGAGATCGTTCAGCGTGTCGTACGGCAGCTTGGCGAATATGCTGGGGTTGATGGTGAGCGAAGGCTGGATCATTAACAGCGTGTAGCCATCGGGCAGCGCCTTCGCCACGGCGTCGGTGCCGAGAATGCCGCTCGCGCCCGCGCGATTTTCGACAACAACCTGTTGCTTGAACGCCTCGGTCAGTTTTTGCGCGAGCATGCGCGCGAGGATGTCGCTGGTGCCGCCGGGGGCGGAGGCCGCGATCAGGCGGATGGGGCGGGTGGGGTAGGTTTGGGCGAAGGCGTTAGGCGTAGCTGCTGCCGCGAGGGTTACGAGTAACAGGGCTTGGGTTGCGTGTGGATTCATGGGGGTTGTTAATGAATGCCGGAGCGCCATTCTACTGCGTAGGACGCAATCCTATTGCGCCGCATGTGATCGTGCCATGCTGCATGCGTTGAACGTCAACCCCAAGTTCGCCGGGGGCAGCCCGGCGGCTGGTCACCTTTCTTGAACCGCCAAGAAAGGTAACCCAAAGAAGGCGGCCCCCGGTTCGCCGACCCCCTTGCTTCGCTTCAAGTGTGCCCTTGCCTGCGCTACTCGCCACGCCGGGCGGCTGCGGAACTCGCCCTCGCATAACCCAACGGCGCGAGGACTCAGACAGTCCTCGCCGAATTCCCCGGCGCGTCTGCGTTGCTCGGCGGCTCTCAGGGGGATTTTCTCGTTGCACCTACGTGAGTGCTTGTATTTGTTTTCTTGCGCGCAGCACGCCATATCCGTAGGGCGGAAAAGCGCAGCGCCTTCCGCCGTTTGACTACTTTAACCGTGGATTCAACACATCCCGCAACTGATCGCCCACCAGGTTAATCGCCACTATCGTCAGCAGCAGTGCCAGCCCTGGAAAAAAACTGATCCAGTATTTGCCTGACAGCAAATGAGTGAAGCCATTGGAAATCAACAGACCTAAAGACGGCGAAGTGATCGGCATGCCCAGGCCCAGAAACGACAGCGTCGCCTCCAGTGCGATGGCGTGCGCGACCTGTACGGTGGCGACGACGATCAGCGGTGGCAGCACATTGGGCATGATGTGGCGCAGCACGATGCGCACCGGGCTATAGCCTAAACATACTGCTGCATCGACGTATTCCTTGCGCTTTTCGACGAGCGCCGCGCCGCGCACGGTGCGCGCGTAGTAGGCCCATTGCACGGTGATGAGGGCAACGACGATTTTATCCACGCCTTGCCCGAGTATTGCCAGCAGGATCAGTGCGATCAATATCGCGGGGAACGATAGTTGCAGATCGACCATGCGCATCAGGATGGCATCGGTCCAGCCGCCCACGTACGCGGCGATGAGGCCCACAACGATGCCGATGGCGAGCGCCACCACGGTGGAGAACACGCCTACGCCGAGGCTGATGCGCAGGCCGTGAAAGATGGCGGAGAGCATGTCGCGGCCTTGGTCGTCGGTGCCGAGCAGGAAGGTTGCGCCTGCGCCACTTTTGCTACCGGGTGCCAACTTGCTGTCCATGATGTCGAGTTGTGCGAGGTCGTACGGATTTTGCGGCGAGATCAGCGGCGCGCAAATCGCGACGGCGAGGATTAACAGCAGCACGATCAGCGCCGCGACCGCGACGCGGCTGCGTGCGTAACTCGCGGCGAATTCGCGCAGCGGCGACGATGCTGGCAACGTGGCGGTGCTCGCAAGGCTCACGCGCGCGCTCCCGACACCCGCACCCGCGGATCGAGTGCCGTGTAAAGGATATCAACGGCTAAGTTAATGATTATAAACAGAAAAACTATAATCATCAGATAGGCGACAATCACCGGGCGATCCAGCACGTTGATCGAATCGATCAGCAGCTTGCCCATGCCCGGCCACGCGAAAACGGTTTCGGTGATGATCGCAAAAGCAATCAGCGAGCCGAACTCCAGCCCGACGACGGTGACAATCGGTATCAAAATATTTTTTAGCACATGCACCGACACCACGCGGTTTTCCGGCACGCCCTTGGCGCGCGCGAAGCGCACGTAGTCCTGCACCATCGCTTCGCGCGTGCCCGCGCGTGTGAGGCGGATCAGCAGTGAGAGCTTGAACAGCGCGAGATTGGTCGCGGGCATCAGCAGATGTTTTAAACCGTCCCACGTAAACAGGCTCAGTTGCAAACCGAGAATTTCGACAGTCTCGCCGCGCCCAGTCGACGGCAGCCAGCCCAGCCACACCGAAAAAATCATGATCAGCATCAACCCCACCCAGAACGTAGGCAAAGAAAAGCCAAGTATCGAACCCGCCATAATGCTTTTCGCCGCGAACGAGTCGGGCTTTAAGCCTGCCCACAATCCCAGCGGCAGGCCAATGACGATGGCCATTATCATGGCGACCAAGGCAAGCTCCACGGTCGCAGGCATGCGTTGCAATATCAATTGCATCGCCGGAATGTTGGAGGCGAAAGACTTCCCCAAATCCCCCGAGAGCGCCGCGCTGACAAAACTCCAGTACTGCACCCACACCGGTTTGTCGAGACCGAGCGACGCGGTGACGCGCGCAATTTCCGCCTGATCCGCCTGCGGATTGATCAGAATATCCACCGGATTGCCGATGGCGTAAACACCGACAAACACCAGCGCGGACATCACCAGCAGCGCGAGCAGGCTTTGGGCCAGGCGGCGGAGGATGAAGGCGGTCATCCTTCATCCTTGTCTTTAGAATGCGTTAGCATGGCGCAAGTCTATCGCAATGGAGCAGGGAATGAACGCACACCGTTTTGTTGCAATCCTTTGTGCCGGTGCTTGCATGACCGCCGCCGCGCAATCGCCGTATCCCACCAAACCCATACGCCTCGTCGTGCCTTACCCGCCCGGCGGCCCCACGGATTTCGTCGGGCGCGCGGTGGCGGCCAAGCTGACCGAGTATCTTGGGCAGCAAATGGTGGTGGATAACCGCCCCGGTGCGGGCACGGTGATTGCCAGTGAGATGATCGCGCGCGCAGCACCGGACGGCTATAACCTTCTGTTCGGCACCGGCGGCGGCACCTTTCTCGCGCCGCTGATTTTGCCCAAGGTGCCGTACGATCCGCAGAAAGATTTCGCGCCGGTGGCGATGCTGGTGATGAGTCCGCAGGTGCTGGTGGTGCATCCATCGACCGGCGCGAATTCCGTCAAGGAACTGATCGCGTTGTTGAAAGTCAGGCCGGGCCAATATAATTTTTCGTCGGTGGGCACCGGCACCTCGCCGCATCTGGGCGGAGAGTTGTTCAAGGCGCTGGCGGGCGTGGATATCGTGCATGTGCCGTATAAAGGCACGGCGCCGGGCATGACGGATTTGATTGCAGGCCGCGTGCAAATGGCGTGGAGCAGCATCCCCACGGTGCTCACGCATGTGCAGGCGGGGCGGCTCAAGATGCTCGGCACCGGCGGTACCAAACGCTCCGCCGCGCTGCCTGATATCCCGCCGATAGCGGACACCTTGCCGGGTTATGAACTGGTGACGTGGTATGCGATTTTTGCACCGACGGGCACGCCGGCGGCCATCGTCAACCGGTTAAACAGCGAGACCACGAAGGTGTTGAAGGACGCCGATATTCAAAAGCGCTTCGGCGAGCAGGGCCTCGAACCCACCATCATGACGCCGCAGGAACTCAAGCGTTACACCGAAGCTGACGTCAGCCGCTGGTCGCGGCTGATCAAGGCGGCAAACATCAAAGGACAGTGATGAGTTTTTAGTGTTGAGTTTTGAGTAACATCACCACGGTTGTTCGTAGCGTGCGCCATGCGCACGGGTTTTGTGATGCATGCCCCGCAAGTCGTGCGCATGGCGCACGCTACCCACTGCCCGTCAACTCAACACTAAACATTCAAAACTCAACACTGCCTTTCCCGTACTACGTCGAATGCGACGAAAACGCCACCGTGCCCGCGCGCGCCGTATCGTCGGTCTTGATGTTGACCAGCGCCACCATGCCTTCGTCCACTTTTTTCTGCGCGCGCACCAGCGCGGGGCCGATGTCCTCGGGCTTTTCGACGTACTCACCGTAGCAGCCCAGCCCTTCGGCCATTTTGTCGTAACGCGTAAAGCCCAGGTTGCGTCCGGTTTTTTCGCGCTTGGGGTCCGCGGTCCAGCCGCCGTTCAAGCTGATGACGACCAGTATCGGAATCTTGTGGCGCACCGCCGTGTCGAGTTCCATCGCGTTCAAACCGAACGAGCCGTCGCCATGCACAACGATCACCTGCTTGTCCGGGCACGCCACCTTGGCGCCCACGCCGAACGGCATGCCCACACCCATCATGCCGAACGGTCCTGAGTTCAGACGGTGCGCCGGGGTGAATGTCGGCATCGATTGACGACCGTAGTTCAAAATTTCTTGCCCGTCCACCACCAGAATGGCGTCGCGCTTCATGAAGTTTTTCACTTCTTCGCACAAGCGCAGCGGATGAATCGGCGTTTTGTTCATCGCCATGCCGCCATCCGTTTCGCCGCGCTTTTTGGCTTCGCCCGACGCCAGCTTGTCGCGCCACGGCGCATAGTTTTTGGCATCGATGCGGCCCGCCATCGCATCCAGCATTTGCTGCAACACGGCCTTGCAATCGCCGACGATGCCGATGTCGATCTTGCGCGGCGCCGAGGCGATTTCATCCGCGTCGATATCAATGCGCGCGATGGTGGCGCCGGCGGCAAAGCGCGGCGGGGCTGCGTGACCGATGATGTAATTCATGCGTGTGCCGATGACCAAAATCAGATCAGCGTCACGAAACGCCGACGAGCGCATGGTAAGGAACGACAGCGGATGATCGTCGGGTAACACGCCGCGGCCCTGCGGCGTGGTGTAAAACGGAATGCCGGCTTTTTCGACAAACGCTTGCAGTTCGGGCCAGGCCTTCGACCAGATCACGCCGCTGCCGGTGAGGATGATCGGATTTTTCGCCTTGGCCAGCGCATCGATGAGTTGATTTACGCGCGCCACTTCTCCCAAGGGCCGCGCGTTCAGCAGCGGGCGTCCGCTCAGGCTCCAATCGACTTCTTCTTCCGGCACTTTGCTATAAAGAATATCCGCCGGCATATCGAGGTACACCGGGCCGGGTTTCCCGCCCATGGCTTTTTGAAACGCGGTGTTCACCTGCTCGGGAATGCGCTTGACGTTGACCACGCGATCCACCCACTTGCAGCAGCCGCGCATGATCGCAACCTGATCGATTTCCTGAAACGTCTGCCGGCCGAATTGATTAATGGCGCTCGATCCGCCGATGGCCACCACCGGCGCGCAATCAATCAGCGCGTTGGCCATGCCGGTGGTGAGGTTGATCACGCCGGGGCCGCTGGCGGCCATGCACACGCTGGGTTTCTGCGTGAGCCGGCTGTAGGCCTGCGCCGAGAGCGCCGCGGCCTGCTCGTGACGCACGTCGATCATGCGGATGCCTTCCTTGGCGCAGGCGGTTTCGGCGTGCTGCATCGGCCCGCCCATGATGAAAAAAAGATCTTTGGTGCCTTCGTTTTTCAGGGCTTTCGCCAGAATTTCATTGCCGGTAATGTCTGCCATGATGGTTTCTCCGTGGTAGTGTGTTTGCGAATTAGGCCGAAGTGATTTTGTCAGCGCGCAGCTTCGCGGCTTCTTCCGCGCCCATGCCCAGCCAATCCTTGAGCACTTCATCGGTGTGCTGGCCCAGCAGTGGCGCTGGTTTAACCGGTACCGGCTTGCCGTCAAAACGCACCGGCCACGCCGCCATCTTGAAAGTGCCGTGGGTCGGGTGCGGAATGCTCTGGATGATGCCGCGCTCCTCGAAATTCGGATCGTTGAGTAATTCAAGCGTGTCGCGCACCGCGCCCGCGGGCACGGCGGCGCCGATGATGCGCATCGCCTCGTATTTGTCATGCTTGCTGGTCCACGCCGTGATGATGGCGTCGATTTCGGCTTCGTGTTCGACGCGCGCAGCTTGCGTGGCGTAACGCGGATCGCCGATCAGGTCCTTGCGCTCTATGGCTTCCAGCAGTTTCGGCCAGTGCTGCGGATTGCCGCGGCTGGTGTAGACATACACGTAGTCGTTCGGCCCGCCTGGCGCGCACGGATAGATATTGCATGGCGGATTGCCGCCGCTGTTGGATTGCGCGCCGGTGCGCGGCGCGGGCTTGCCGGATTTGGAAGTGATACCAAACGAGTTGCGGATGTAGTGCAGCATCGCATCTTGCATCGCCACCTGCAAATGCACACCCTTGCCGGTCTCCTTGCGCTGATACAGCGCCGACAAAATGCTGACCAGCATCAGTACACCGGTGCCGGTGTCGCCGATGGTGGGGCCCGGCTTGGCGGGCGGTCCGTCGGCGTCGCCGGTAATGCTCATGGTGCCGCCGCAGGCCTGCGCGATCATGTCGAATGCGAGATTATTCGCGTACGGACTGCCTTCGCCGAAGCCTTTCACCTGCCCGTAACTGATGCGTGGGTTGATCGTGGACAGCACGTCGTAGCCCAGCCCCAGGCGTTCGATCGCGCCGGGCGCAAAATTCTCCCGGAACACATCGGCCTTCTTCGCCATCTCTTTGATGATGGCGA
>CAMDDY010000063.1 GCA_945893125.1 Bordetella parapertussis | reverse complement strand
ATTCATTTTTAATCCCGCATTACGGCGAATGTCCACACCGCGCCGCCCGCCGGCACATCGCGATTGTAGCGGGAAGCCGAAGCGCCCCCCTTGCCCGACTGCACCGAGACATATTGCACGCCTTTGTGCGTATAGGTAATCGGCGGCGCGTTAATGCTGGAACCGGTCTGGAATTGCCACAGCCGTTTGCCGTTATCCATATCGAGCGCGACCATTTCGCCGGTCAGTATGCCGGTAAACAACAGCCCGCCGTCGGTCGCCAGCACGCCCGCCGAACTCGGCGTTTCCATCAGCGGCGTCTCCCACACCACCTTGCCGGTGAGCGGCTCGATGGCGCGGTGATGACCCACCGGCTCGCCCTTGGGCGTCATGGCGGTGGATTCGATCCCGGTGGTGTTGCCACCCGGAATATGTTTGACGTCGATGTATTTCATCACGCGCGCGAGATTCCATGTGTTCGCATAAATCAGACTGGTGCGCGGGTTAAACGCGATCAGCGTGGCATTGGTGCCGCGCGATGGAAACACATCCACGGTTTCGCCCTTCATGGCGCGGTCAATCAGATTGGTCATCACCGGGCGGCCGGTTTTCAGATCAACATGGCTCGCCCAGTTGACGCGCACATAAGGGTTGGCCGCGATCAACTGACCGTTGGTGCGGTCAAGCACGTAGAGAAATCCGCCCTTGTGCGCGCTGATCAGCACCTTGCGCATTTTTCCCTCGACGCGCAGGTCGGCGATCATCCATTCCGCATTGGCGTCAAAATCAAACACGTCGTTGGGTATGGTCTGGTAGTACCACACCACTTCGCCGGTCTTGGGCCGCAGCGCCAGCACACAGGTGGTACACAGGCTATCCATGCCGTCGCGGTACTTCGGGTTGTAAGGCTGCGCGTTACCGGTGCCGATGTAGAGCAAATCGAGTTCAGCGTCGTAAGACGACGATTGCCATGTCGCGCCGCCGCCGTACTTCCACGCGTCCGGCCAGGTTTTGTGCGGCCAGGTTTCGGAACCTTTTTCGCCTGGCTCGGGAATGGTCCAGGTGCGCCACAGCCGCTTGCCGGTATTGGGGTCGTAGCCATCGACAAATCCGCGGTTGGTGCTGTCACCACCCGCCATGCCGGACACCAGCACGCCGTTAAAAATCTGCGGCGCGATCACGCCACGGCAACCTTCGGCATAGGTTTCGCAGAATTTGGTTTTCCAGACTTCCTTGCCGGTTTTCATGTCGAGCGCCATCACGTGCGCATCGAGCGTCTGGCGAAACAGCTTGCCGTCGTAAATGGTTGCCGCGCCGCGCATGATCGCGCCGGTGCTCGCCACGCGCATCACACCGCGATCAAAATTCACCGGCGTGCGCCATGTTTGCCGGCCTGTCGCCACGTCAATTGCAAACGTCCACTCGGCGTTAACCACATACATCACGCCGTTGTACACCGTGGGCTGCGATAACTCGCCGCCATTGTTGGCCGTACTGAAATGCCACACCGGCACCAGACGTGCCACATTGGATTTATTGATCTGCTTCAGCGGGCTCCACATTTTCAGGTCGGGGCTCATGCCGAAACTCAGCACGTTGTCGGTGTTTCTGTTGTTGCGCAGTTCATCAGTGGTTTGCGCCTGCGCGCCGCCGGTGACCACCAGCAGCGCCGCCGCGAAAATAGCGCCTAAGTATTTGTTTATATTCACTTTTTATCCCCTGTTATTCTGGCATTAAAGCAAACGTCCATACCGATCCACCCGGCGCGGTCATGCGGCCCGCGAAACGCCGCGGATTACTGCCGCCGATGCCCGACAGGATGGTGACGTACTGCACGCCCTTGTAGGTGTAGGTAATCGGTGCGGCATTGATGCCGGAGCCGGTTTTGAATTGCCAAACCTGCTTGCCGTTTTCGATATCGAGCGCGATGACTTCACCGGTGAGTTTGCCGGTGAACAGCAAGCCGCCGTCGGTGGCCAGCATGCCCGCCGAATTCACCGCGTCGTGGAACGGCACGCTCCACACCTCTTTGCCGGTCAACGGATTGATCGCCTTGTGGTGGCCTTCCGGCTCGCCCGCGGGCGCGGTGAAACTGGTTTCAACACCGGTGTAACTCGAGCCGAGATTCAGCTTGGCTTCAACAAACTTCATGACGCGCGCCTTGTGCCACGCATTCAGATACACCAGCCCGGTGTTCGGGTGAAACGCCCCCAGCGTGGCATTGGTGCCGCGCGCCGGCCAGAACGTCACCTGCTCGCCCGCCATCGCTTTTTGCAGAATGTCGGTCAACACCGGCCGACCGGTTTTCATGTCGATATGCGTCGCCCACGTCACCTTCACGTACGGGTTGGCGGCGATCAACTGGCCGTTGGTGCGATCCAGCACATACAGAAAGCCATTCTTGTGCGGGTTGATCAGCACCTTGCGCGGTTTGCCCGCCACGTTGATGTCAGCGAGGATGCTTTCGGCGTTGGCGTCGTAGTCGTAGCTGTCATTCGGCACGTACTGGTAATACCAAACCATCTCACCGGTCTTGGGCCGCAGCGCCAGTATGCTCGCGGTGTAGAGGCTATCCATCCCTTCGCGATAGGACGGGTTATACGGCTCGGCGTTGCCGGTGCCGATATAAATCAAATCCAGTTGCGGATCGTACGACGCATATTGCCAGGTCGCGCCGCCGCCGTACTTCCAGGCATCGGGCTTGTTGGCATTAGGCCAGGTCTCCGAACCTTTTTCACCCGGCGCGGGCACCGTGTAGGTGCGCCACAGCTGCTTGCCGGTTTCTGGATCGTAGCCTTCGATAAAGCCGCGCGTGGTGCTGTCGCCACCGCCCATGCCCGACACCAGCACGCCGTTGGCGATGATCGGCGCCACCACGCCCTTGTAACCCTCTTTCCACTCGGCGTATTTGGTTTTCCAGATTTCCTTGCCGGTCTTCATGTCGAGCGCCACCACGTGCGCATCGACGTGCTGCCGGAACAGTTTGCCGTTGTAAATCGTCGCGGTGCCGCGCATTAACGCGCCGCCACCCGCCACGCGCAAGGCCGCGCGATCGTAGTTGGCCGGCGTGCGCCACAGTTGTTTGCCGGTGGCGACATCAAAGGCGAAAGTGTTGTTGCCGTTCACCACATACATCACGCCGTTGTAAACGGTGGGCTGCGCGTGTTCACCGGCCTCATTGGCAAGACTCGCGCTCCACACCGGCACCAACCGCTTGATATTCGACTTATTGATTTGCTTTAGCGGGCTATATTGCTTTAAGTCGTAGCCCATGCCGAACGTGGTGACGTTGTCCGGATTTTTGCCGCTGTTAATCAGTTCATCGGCGGTTTGCGCCCATGAGAACGCACACACACACAACAGCGAGGCCGCTGATAGTAATTGCTTCATGATCTCCCCCTTCATTGGATGCTACGGATGGCGATACGCAACCGCATTACTTTAACCCCGCGCCAGCCTTGGCGCTACTGTGCCAGCACAATTTTTGCATTGCCCGGCTCCGTGGCCCATTTTGTGGTCTCTGCGCGCGGACCTGCAATTGACGACCGGCTGGCCAGGCGCTAGTGTCCGTTCAGGTTTGTAACCCTTTTGGCAATACCGGCAGTGTGGCAATCCCTACGCAAAAGGAACGGCTATGAAAAATCGCGCTACGGAAATACGCGCCGGGTTAAAGCACCCGGTGATCGACGGCGACGGACACTGGATGGAGCCGATCCCGGTTTTTCTGGAATACCTGAGCGACGTGGGCGGCCCTGCATCCGTCGATAAAATCAGGGCGTTGTGGCATCGCAACAACGCGTGGTATCGATCCACGCCCACGGAACGCCAGCACCATCGCCTGCGCCGCGCCATCTGGTGGGGTGTCACCAGCCATACTCTGGACAAGGCAACGGCACTGCTGCCCGCCTTGCTCAACGAGCGCCTGCCGGAATTAGGCATCGATTTTGCAATCATGTATCCGAGCTTCGGCCTCACCATCAATACCATGCTCGATGACGAGCTGCACTGCGCGTCGTCGCGCGCCTACAACCGCATGACGGCGGAACTGTTCGCGCCGTTTCGCTCGCGCTTCGCACCCGTCGCCATCGTGCCCGCGCATACGCCCCGGCAGGCTATCGACGAGCTGGAATACGCGGTGGGGACATTGGGGTATAGGGCGATCATGCTGCGCGGCAATCAGGAGCGCGTTATTCCCGGCGCCGCCGAAGGCATCGACCCGCAAAAAGCCGCGTGGTATTGCGACACCATCGCGCTCGACAGCCCGTATGACTACGATCCATTCTGGCGGCGCTGTGTCGAACTCGGCGTAGCCGTGACGCAGCATTCGGGCAGCCCGCGCTGGTCGGATCGCGCCTCGATCAGCAATTTCACCTACAACCACGTCGGCCACTTCGCCGAATCGAATCATGCTTTCGCGCGCGGCGTTTTTCTTGGTGGCGTGGCGCGCCGCTTTCCGACGCTCAATTTTGGCTTCATGGAAGGCGGCGTCAGCTGGGCCTGCCAGATGGTCGGCGACATGATCGAACATTGGGAAAAGCGCCGCCGCGCGGGCTTGCAATATCCGAATACCACCAACGTCGCCGAGCTAAAACAGCTCATCCATCGTTATGGCGACGCGCGCCTGAAAGCCAGCACCGACGCGATCATGAACAATCTGGATGCGTTCCGCCCGGAGTGCAGCCTTGAAGAACTCGCGCGGCCCGAATTCGTGACGGACGATTTTGAAGCGGCGGGTGTTCAATCGAAAGCCGATATCCGCGCGGTGTTTTCCGAAAACTTTTTCTTCGGCTGCGAAGCAGACGACCGCGCAACGATGTGGGCGTTCGATCCGCGCATGGGCGTGCGGCTGCGCCCGGTGTTCAGTTCCGACTTCACGCACTTTGATGTACCGGATTTCAACGACGTGATTCCCGAAGCGTTTGAGAACGTGGAGAAGGGCTTCATCACCGAGCAGGATTTTCGCGAGTTCACCTTTACCAATGCCGCACTTTTGCACACGCGCAATAATCCGGGGTTTTTCAAGGGCACGGTGGTTGAGAAGGCGGTGGCGGATGAGCTGGGATTAACGGGGCGGGTGGCGGCCTGATCCCGCGTTGGGCTGGCAAACATCACCAGTGTGGCGAACACGAACGTTGGGGTTCGCTGCGCTTACCGCCAACCTACGAAATCGCTTTTGAAGCCGCTGTCAATCACACCGCCCGCCATCCTCCGGTCGCCACGGGTTGGAAAACGTGCTCAACGATTCGAGAAAAACAACCAGGTCGCTCTGTTCGCTTGCGCTCAAGTTCAGCGGTTTCGCGGGCAGCCCGTCTTTGGCGTGCAGGCGAATCGGATCGAGGCTGGCGTAATGGCGCACGACTTCGGCGAGGGTGTCGATGCTGCCGTCGCGGCCATAGGGTGTGGTGAGAAACAGGTTGCGTAGTGACGGTACTTTGAACTCGCCCGCGTTCACTTTTTCGAGCGACACCTTGCGGGTGCGCGCGGCGCTGGCGCCCGTGGTGTCGTCGTTGTAGGGGCCGAGCAGGTTAAAGCGGCTTTCCAGCAGTTGGCGGACGCCCGTGTGGCGTCCCGGATCGGCTTTGCCTTGTGGGGCGAAACGCGACAAGCCGGTGTTGAAGAACTCGCCGTTGGTGAAATTGGGGCCGGCATGGCAGTTAGTGCAACCGCCCTTGCCGATAAAAATCTTCAGGCCGCGCTGCGCCGGTTCGGAATAACCCGATGCGGACGGCGGCTCGCCGCGCGCCAGCGCCTCGCGAAAGTGATCGAACGGCGTGCGTCCGCTGGTCAGCGTTTCCTGAAACGCGGCCAGCGCCTTGCCGATATCCACGAACACGGCCTCGTCGTTGGCGGGTGACGGCGGCGCGCCGAATGCCTTGCGATAGCGGCACGACATCTCGCTGTCGTTACGCACCCACTGCGCCACGTGTCGCGGCGTGGCCGCCAGTTCGCGCGCATCGACAATCGGGCGCAGGCTTTGCGACCACAGGCTGTCGGCGGCGCCGTCCCAACCGTACCAGCGCCCAGCGGCCAGATTCATCAGCGTGGGCGTGTTGCGATCCAGCTCGGCCATGCCTGCGCCGCGCCGCAGGTTGTCGGTCCAGTTGCGCTCCGGCACGTGGCAACTGGCGCAGGATTTCGTGCCGGTACCGGAGAGGCGCTGATCGAAAAACAGCAGCGTGCCGAATTCTATCGCCGCATGTTTTCCCGATACGCGGTTGGTCGGATCAAGCGGTGCGTGCGCGGGCCACGGGCCGTGAGAGAGGATGGCTTTGATTTCGCTGCCGGTGAAATGGGGCTTTGCCGTGACGCTGTTGTCCGCCGCGTGGGCCCATGGCAACAGCGCGCAAGCTGCGATGAGCGCGATGCGCGCGGCGCGCGCCATACGCGAGGCCGTACGATTCCGCTGTCGGGCTGTAAATGTCATTGCTTTCGTAACTACGTATAACTATTTGTTTTTATTGATAAATTCGTTCATGGCCTGAATAAAGCCCGACGAATTATCGAGCGTCACATGGTGATCGCTGTGGGCAACCTCGGCCACCTCGACCTGCGGCGCGCGCGATTTCACTTCGGCAATTATTTCCGGCGTGATGCGCGCGCTGCGATCTCCTTTCATCAGCAGCGCGGGAATTTTGATGTGGTTCCAGTACGGGAAACTGTCCATGCGTTGACGCATGGCGTAAATTTTGCGATCCACTTTATATCGCCAGCGGCCATCCTCGAATAGACGCCCGCTGTGTTGCGCGATGTGCCGTATCACCTCGGGCGCGGCCACGCTGCCGGCGGGGCGCACCTTGTAATTCGCGAGGAACTCTTCCTGGGTGGCGTAGTGGCGGCCTTCGCGGTTGCCCACCGCCTGCATGCTGGCGATGCGCTCCGGCGGCATGCAGATAGTGGAGTCGATCAGAATGAACGCCTTCGCGCGCCCCGGATAGGTGGCGGAATACACGGTGGACACCACGCCGCCCATCGAATGCCCGACCAATATGAAGTCGCGCAGATCAAGCTGTTCAACCACCGCATTGAGATCGGCGGCGTAACGCTGATACGAATAATCCGGCGTGGGCGATTGATCCCATTCACTGTCGCCATGGCCGCGATGATCAAGCGCGCACACATGATAATCAGCGGTAAATCCCGCCGCGATGAAATCAAACCAGTGCGCGTGCGCGGCGCCGCCATGCACGCACAGTATCGCGGGCTTGCCCGTCGTGCCGTAATCCTGCACGTGCAGTTTGAGGCCGGCGACCTCGATGAATTTATCCGTGTAGGGAGCGGGTGTAAATTCGGCTTTGCTGTTCAGTTGTGCGGACATCGTTGGTTCTTTCCTTGCGTTCTACGGACTTGATTATTGATCTTTCCAAAATACATTACACCGTTCGGGCTGAGCCTGTCGAAGCCTGCCACCCTTCGACAGGCTCAGGGCGAACGGATTTGGTTTATCACGAATGATCTGTTCAATCGATTTTCGCGCCGGTTTCCTTCACCAGCTTCGCCCAGCGCGCGATTTCCTTTTTCATGTAGTCACCGAGAAACTCGGGCGTGCTGCCGATGGCCTCGAACGCTTCCGGCGCGAGGCGGCTGCGCAATTCATTGGTCTTCAGCGCGGCAACGAATTCGCGATTCAGGCGCGCCACGATTTCCGGCGAAGTGCCCGCAGGCGCCAGTGCGCCGTACCAGACTGCGGAGTCGTAGCCGGGCACGAATTCCGCTATCGCCGGCAGATCAGGCAACACCGGTGAGCGTTTCAGCGTAGTGACGCCCAGCGCGCGCAAGCGACCAGTGCGCAAAAAGCCGCTGGTCGAGGTGTAGGTGAGATAACTGATTTGCAATTGCCCGGCGATCAAGTCGGTCATCGCCGGCGCGCCGCCCTTGTAGGGAATGTGCTGCGTCTTCACGCGCGCCAGCGAGTTCAGCATCTCGCCCGCGAGGTGCGAGCCGCTGCCGTTGCCCGCCGAACCATAACGCAAATCGTTGGGTGCGTTGCGCGCGAGCGTGAGCAAATCCTTCATCGACTTCGCCGGCAGCGACGGGTGTATCACCAGCAAGTACGGCGCAATGCCCGCCAGCGTAATCGGCGTGTAATCGCGCAAAAGGTCATACGGCAGCTTGGGAAACAAACTCGGATTCACTGCCAACTGCGCGGTGATCGCAAACACCAGCGTGTAGCCGTCGGGCGGCGATTTCGCCACCGCCTCCATGCCGATATTGCCGCCCGCGCCGCCGCGATTTTCGACCACCACCTGCTGGCCCATGGCCGGCGTCATCAACTGCGCCAGCGTGCGCGCGACGATATCCGTGCCGCCGCCGGGCG
Source organism: Bordetella parapertussis (assembly GCA_945893125.1). Lineage (GTDB taxonomy): Bacteria > Pseudomonadota > Gammaproteobacteria > Burkholderiales > SG8-41 > UBA5216. Next base: position 6,786 of record CAMDDY010000063.1, on the reverse strand, counting down.
GATAGGGCACGACCATGCGGATGGCTTTGACGGGATAGCCTTGCGCGAACACAGGCAAGGCCAATACGGTTGCCAACGGCACAGCCCAAATTACAGTGCGAAATAATGCGAACAAATTGTTTCCCCAGGACAGGCGAGGCGCTCCAGATGTGAACTGCCTTGCGCCACGTTTATAATCACTTCGAATTTTATAACGACTCCACCTACCTCGATTCAGCGTCATCAAACGGATTGATAATCGCGACACCCGCCGGCGCAAAATGCTTCACGTTTCGAGTCACCACGGTCAGGCCATGCGTCAGCGCCGTGGCCGCAAGCAATAAATCCGCCCCGTCGTGACCCAGCTTGGCCGAGAGCCGTCCCCATAACCGTGCGGTATTGGCGGACACCGGCAACACGTGGTCGTCGTAAAGTCTTAGCAATGCTTCCAGCCAAATTTCCAATTCGGCGGCAAACGCCGCATCGGTTTTGCGCGCTGTTTCAATACCGCGCTCGATTTCACCCACACTGACGACGCTGATAAATAACGACTCCGGCTTTTGCGCTTGTATCCAGCGCACGGCCTTGCGCGACGGTTTGGCTTTGCGTAACTCCGAGAGCAGCACGGTATCGAGCAGAAAACTCACAATTCGATGTCACGCAGCGCAAGCTTCGGCCGCGACCCGGTCGCTTCAGTTTGCGCCGCGCGCGCCCGCGGCATGGCGAGCAGATGCGCCACAAAATTTGGTGCGTCCTTTTTCGCGCTGTTCTTCAACGCGACGTACGCCTTCTCGGAGAGCACCATCACCGCATCCTTGCCGCGCCGCGTGATCCGCTGCGGATTGCCGCGCAACGCCGCCTCCACCAGTTCGCTCAATTGCGCCTTGGCCGTTTGTAATTGCCACTGAGCTTGGCGCATAAATAACCTTATCCAAACTAGTCAGTTTAACGGACTAGACTATGAAAGCGCGGTCAGCAATTGTCAAGGCCGCAGGCGGTGTTGATGCGATTTACGCTTCGGCGTTACATCGTAACTCATTGTTTTTATTATGTTTTTAATGTAGTTGATGTATTACGACTTCAGCCCCAGCCGTTTCGCCACCTCGCCAAACGTCTGTATCTGCTCACGCAGAATCCGGTCGTGCTCCAGCGGCGTGGTGGGCGTGGGGTGATAGTCCTGCGCCAGCAGTTTTTCCTTGACATCCGCTTGCTCGAACACGCGCGCCACGTCACGGCTCACCTGATTGCGGACCGCCATCGGCGTGCCTGCGGGTGCGATCAGCGAATGCGAGCCGTCACGGCCGTAGCCGGATACGACTTCCGCTATCGCCGGCACCTCCGGCAGCAGCGGTGAACGCTGCGGCGTACTCACCGCCAGCGGCAGCAAGCGGTTGTTTTTGATCAGCGGCAGCGCGGAGCCGAGTCCAACGAGGCAATACTGCACGCGCCCGCCCGCCACTTCGAGCAACGCATCGGGCGTGCCCTTGAAACCGACATGCACGGCTTTGATACCCGCTGCAAAATTGAAGCGCTCGGCATTCAGATGCGTGCTGCTGCCCGCGCCGCCGGAGCTGAACAAAATCTTGCCGGGCCGCGCCTGCGCGTAGGCAACGAATTCCTTCAGTGATTTCGGCCCCAGCGTGGGCAACACCGGCAGCACGCTGGTGCTGTAGCCGATTTGCGTGACCCCGGCAAAATCCTTGATCGGGTCGTACGGCAGATTCGGCGTCATTGCGGCGCCGATGGTGAATTGCGCGGAAATCAACAGCAGGGTGTAACCATCGGGCGCGGCCTTCGACAGAATCGCCGCCGCGATGGTGCCCGCGGCACCAGGACGGTTTTCGATCACCACCGGCTGGCCCCACAGTTCGCTTAACTTGGGTGCGACGATGCGCGTGAGAATGTCGCTGGGGCTACCGAACGCGCCGGACAGCATGCGCACGGGTTTGACCGGGTATTTCGGCGCGGGCTGCGCGAGAGCCGCCCCTTGCAGCAACATCGTGCCCGCCAGCACTGTAATCCGAAGCCCCTTTCCAGTCATCTGCCTGTCCTCCGCTTGATAGTGGAAGTATGCACTCCGGCGATCCCGCTGTAACGGTCTGCAAGCCCAATTGCCGGTCTGCGCCGAAAATTGAAACAAAAATCACGCTATGTATTGCCGATAGCCCGCCGCAAAGGTAGTCTCTCGCTTCCCATCAACCCAACCAGTCAGGAGTTCCCCATGTCCGTGCAAGTAGGCGCAGCCGCGCCGGATTTCACGCTCGCCTCGCACACTGGAACCACAGTGTCGCTCGCGAGTTTCAAGGGTCGCAAGACCATCGTTTCGTTTCTGCCATTCGCCTTTACCGGTGGATGAAAAAATCAAGTATCCGGGTTCCGTGAGAACTACGACGCATTCAAAGCATTAAACGTTGAAATTCTGCAAATCAGCGCAGACACTGTCCCCAGCCTCAAGGCATGGGCCGAACAACTGGGCGGATTGCCTTTCCCGCTGCTGTCGGATTACTGGCCGCATGCCGCAGTGGGCAAGGCCTACGGCGTGTTGAACGAGGAAAAAGGCTTCGACAAGCGCGCCGCCTATGTGCTGGACGACAAAGGTATCGTGCGTTTCGCCAAGGTGTACGACCCCGGCACGATTCCTGAAAGCAAGGAACTGCTGGAAGCGCTCGGCAAGATCTGAACGTAGCGCCAACACCTGCCGCGATGCAACCATGCAACGCGGTCGGTGTTGTTTCCGGCTCACGCTTGCCCCCGCGCATCATGAAAATTCCGCTCCTGCTGGTTACCGCGTCCGGCCTTTGCGCCGCGCTGCCGTGCGTGCATGCGCAACCCTACCCGTCCAAGCCCGTGCGCATGATCATCGGCTTCGCGCCCGGCGGCGGCACTGATGTCACCGCGCGCCTGATCGTGCAGCCGTTGTCGGACGCGCTCGGCCAGCGTGTCGTCATCGACAACCGGCCCGGCGCCAACGGCGTGCTGGCGACCGAAGTCACCGCGAGAGCGTCGCCCGACGGCTACACGCTGCTGATGGTGAATCTTGGCCATACCGTCAATCCCGGCCTCTACAAGAAATTACCTTACGACACGGCACGCGATTTCGCCGCCGTGACGCTGGTGGTCACGCTGACCAATATCCTGGTGGTGCATCCCTCGTTGCCGGTGAAATCGATGCCGGAGTTCGTGCGCCTCGCCAAATCGCGGCCCGGCTCGATCAACTACGGATCGGGTGGCCACGGCGCGAGTTCGCATCTGGCGATGGAATTATTCGCAAAAACAGCGAACATCGATCTGGTGCATGTGGCGTACAAAAGCGGCGGGCTTTCCGCAGTGGCCTTGCTGTCGGGCGAAGTCGCGATGTCGTTCAATTCGATTCCTTCAACGCTCTCTTACGTGAAGGCGGGGCGGCTGCGCGCACTCGGCGTGTCAAGTTTGAAACGCTCGCTGGGCGTGCCCGATGTGCCGACGATCGCGGAGATGGGTTATCCCGGGTTTTCCGCAAGCGGTATTTCGGGACTGGTGGCGCCCGCTGGCACGCCCGCTGAGGCGGTCGACAAAATTCAAACTGAAACCGCGAAGGTGTTGAAACAGCCTGCGGTGGTTGAACGCCTTGTGGCCCTGGGCATGGACCCGGTGGGCAACACGCCCGCCGAATTTGCGCAGTTCATCAAGGCCGACATCGAAAAATGGACGCGGCTGACGCGGGAATTGAAACTCAGCTTGCAATAAACAAAACGGAGCCATTGCCATGGAAAAACTGAGCGTAGTAAGCCCCGTCGGACTGCCGGCAATAGAAATCAAACGCGCCGCGCCACGTCTGGCCGATCTCAACGGCAAAACCGTCGGCGAACTGTGGAATGGCGTGTTCAAGGGCGACGCCACGTTTCCGGTGATACGCCATGCGTTGCAGCAGCGTTTTCCGCGTCTGAACATCATTCCCTTCAACGAGTTCCCGCATCTGCCCGGCAGCGACCACCCGAAGGAACAATGGGAGCGCGCCCGCCGCATCGCAACGCTGGCGAAAGAGAAAGGTTGCGACGCCGTCATCTCCGGCAACGGCGCCTGAGGCACCTGCTCCCCGGCCGCGGCGCGGCCGGCAGTCGAAGCCGAAAAACTCGGCATCCCCAGCGTGGTCGTCACCACCACCGGGTTCTCGAATCTGGCGATACACGTAGCCAAATCCGCCGGTGTGGAAGACCTGCGCATCGCCGAATATCCGGGGCCGCTGGGCATCCATGACGGCGCGCGGATACAGGAGAACATCGAACGCGTGTTGATCGACAAAATCGTCGCGGGCCTCACGCAAGCCGGCGACAGCGGCATTGCCGCCGCAGCTCGCGGCGCCGATCCGCGCGCCATCGTGTTCAGCGGCACGGCGGATGACATCAACCGGTTTTTCATCGACAAGGAATGGAGCGACGGGCTGCCCATCGTCGCGCCCACGATCGATCGCGTCGAGCAATTTCTGCGTTACACCGACCGCAAGCCAGACGAAGAAATCGCCGTGCTGCAATCGGCCAACCTGCGCGCAACGCCGTGGAACATCGCGGTCAACGCCATCACGGCGGGCTGCCAGCCCATGCACCTGCCGCTGTTGATCGCCGCGACCGAGGCGCTGGGCGACGAGCGTTGCAGCCTCAATAACATCGGCAGTTCGTCGGCGATATTTCCGTTTGTGCTCGTCAACGGGCCGCTCGCCAAGCAGTGGGGCATCGAAAGCGGTGCGCAAACGATTTCGCGCGGCGCCAATCCGGCAATAGGCCGCGCGATCGGCTTGATCGTCCGAAACATCGCGGGCTTTCGCCCGGGCGCGAGCTACATGGGCACCTTCGGCTATCCGCTCGCCTTCGCCCTCGGCGAGCATGAAGGCAGCGACAATCCGTGGGAGCCGTTTCACGTCGAGCAGGGCTTTGTGCGTAACGCCAACACCGTGACGGTGGGCGTCACCAATAACTTTGGCGCGGCGCCCGCGCCCTACGACACGCCCGACAAAGCCGGCGCGCAGGTGGCGCTCGAACTCATCAGCCGCGAAATCATCGGCAAGACGCGCCTCTTCAACTTCCCCGGACGCGGGCCGGATGCCGAAGCGGTGATGATCACCGTGCTGCTGTCACCACCCGTGGCAAAGTCACTCGCCGACGCGGGCTACTCGAAACAGGACGTGAAACGCCACGTGTACGAACACACGCGCATGCGCCTCGCCGATTTTGATTGGGTAGTGCGCTACACCAACATCATCCCCACCACCGCGCGCAAACGCGCGGAAGAAGGCGTGTTCCCGCCGGAGTTTATGGGCGCACCGGACGATATGGTGCGCGTGCTGTCCAGCCCCGACATCCTGCACATCATGGTGTGCGGCGACCCGCATCGCAATCGCCTGATGGTGCTTGAGGGCGGGCACACGCAGCCGACGACGCGGGAAATTCGGTTGCCGGTGGGTTGGGATGCGTTGCTGAACGGTCAGTAGAAAACACTACTGCGCACATAGCCCGAAACAGGTCGGACGTCAATAAACGCAGCGCATTGCGCCGTATGTATTGCGTGAAGCCCCGCATGCAGTGCAACGCGCTACGCTTATTGCGCCCGACGGAACTATGACGGCCCTGGCATTCCCCCAAAAATCCCCGCCATCGCTGCGGGGCCTTCTTTCAGCGGAGGTATGACACTCAGCAGCCGGACACGCAGCGGCCGTTGCCGTCGAAATCCATCGTCTTGCCACTGAGCGGTATGTGCGTCGGGATACCCACCCGCTTGATGAACTGCTCGGTCTTGCTGCCCGGCACCAGTTTGCCGCCCTGAGTCGCCACTTCGTTAACGTGGGTCGCGATGACAGCATTGGGCTTCACGAGGTCGGTTATGACGAAGGCGGATTCCGCCGGGCCGGTTGTGAACGGGGAACCGCCTATATTCATGACCGCGAGATTGGCCTTGTAGTAGCGCCGGACCACAATTTCCTGCTCCGCCGTGATTCCGGTGTCGCCAGAAAGGTACGCCACAAGCCCGTTGCTGAATTGCAGAACGTAGCCTGTCGCCGGGCCAACGTCCGCGAACAGCCCATTTGACTGCAGCATGTTGGCGAGATCCTTGTCGAGATACTCCGGGGGAACGGCATTGCTGTGCGAGGCGGGAACGGTCGCCACAGTAACCTTGCCCACGGTCGCTTGGGCGCCGAAGCGCACGAGCTGGACTTGCGCCGGGTCGCCCCCCGCAGCCTTGACCTTCGCAGCGAGGAAAGTGTGCATGTCGCTGCCAACGAGCAACCTTGCTTTCTTGCCAGCCGCGATATTCGCTGTATTGGAGTTCGGTGCGGCCCTCACCGAAAAATCGGGCTTGCCGCAGGCGCCCGCGTTGGCCGCCGGCTGATGCGCGAGCCCCAGATGATCGTGGTGCACGTGAGAGAGCAGCACGGCGTCGATCTTGCCGAGCCGCGGATCGTTCGCGCCGCGAACGGTGAACCCGGCGTCATACAGTATCCGCGTGCCATCAGGATCCTCGAAGATCATGGCGCGGTCGACGGCGCAAAGCTCACCATCGTGACTGCCCAACGACGTTATCTTCACGGTGCCCAATCCAACTGGCCGTTCTTCCATGCCGGCGCATCCAATCAACAGTGCTGCAACTGCCAGTCCGAACGTTAATTTCGACATCGTTTTTTCCTGGCGGATTCAAGTCTGAAGTGCAACCGCGTTATGATGCGAGTGTAGCTTCTTCCAGAAGACTTCGTGGGGTGTTTTGAAGCCGAGGCATTTTCTGGGGCGATGGTTGTGGTAGTGCATGGCGGCAGAGATGTCTTTTTTGGTGATTGAATCG
>CAMDDY010000062.1 GCA_945893125.1 Bordetella parapertussis | reverse complement strand
CGCAACGAGATGGCGAAGTTGCGCAAAATCGTGGCAGCGGCGAAACTGCCGATGCAATGACTCGTTCGGGTGGTTACAAATTTTGATTCACGTTTAAGCAAACAAGGGAGCGGCATCAATGGCACTGGTTGAATACAGGGAAGAAGGCGGCATCGCTTACATCACATTAAATCGTCCGGAAAAGCTCAACGCGTTTTCCGATGACGTCAGCGCGGCGTTTTGCGACGCGCTGTTCCGTTTGAACGATGACGGCAATGCACGCATCGGCATACTTTCCGGCAACGGCCGCGCGTTTTGCAGCGGCGCGGATGTGCGCCAGCGGCAGATGCGCGCCAAGGAAGAACTCGAAAAATTAAGCAGCCCGGCGGGACGCGGCGGCAATTTTCGCGATCCGTTTTTTCGTTCCGCGAATTCAAAACCCATCATCGCCGCCGTGCATGGCTATGTGTATGGCCTTGGCGTGCGCATCGCGCTGTATGCCGATTTGTTGGTGGCGGCACGCGACGCCAAGTTTCAGATCACCGAGACGCCGCGCGGCCTGGACAGCACGGCATTCTGGATGATGTTGCAAAACCTCGGCGCGGGCATGTTCGCCACTGACGTGGCATTGACGGGCCGCACCTGGACGGCGGAAGAAGCCGCCAAACACGGCTTGCTCACACGCCTGTGCGAGACGGGCGAACAGATCAAAGTAGCCGAAGGCCTGGCGCACGAAATCCTCAAGAATCCGCCGCTGGCGGTGCAGGCCGTGGTCGCGGCGCGGCGGTCCATGCTGCACGAACTCGACGTAAAAGCGCACGCGATTGGTCCGCGCGGATTGCATCTGACGGATGATTTCCGCGAAAGCGCCACCGCGTTCATGGAGAAGCGCAAGCCTGTATTTCACGGGCGGTAGCGGGCGCGGCGTCATGGTAAAGCAACACCTTGCCCCTGAAGGCAGTGGTATCTACACATCTCAAAGAGACTCCTTCCCCTTCATGGCATATCTACACGTCTCAGAGAGACTCCTTCCCCTTCAGGGGGAAGGCTGGGATGGGGGCGGGGTAAACTACAAATTTCTGATGCCGAGAAGTTGGATTATCAATGAAAGGCCAAACCAACCAAAATATTCTGCGCCCCAAGCTGCAGCGGCGGTTGCGTAGCAATATGACTGACGCCGAGCAGCGTTTGTGGCGCTCCTTGCGACGAAGGCAGATATCGGGCTTCAAATTTCGCAGGCAGCACCATTTTGGTGACTACATCATCGATTTTGTCTGCCTTGAGACTATGCTCGCTGTTGAGGTCGATGGTGGCCAGCATAACGAGCAACAGGCAGAAGATACGGCGCGTACGAAATATCTCAAGCAAGCAGGATTTCGTGTTTTACGCTTTTGGAACAATGAAGTATTGAGCGATATAGACTCGGTGACAACAGTAATTTGGCGTGCCATGCAGGAACTTGACCCCACCCCCATCCCAACCTTCCCCCTGAAGGGGAAGGCGCTTTCGAGCGACGGAGATGTGTAGATACCTATGCCCTGAAGGGGACGGAACTGTGCAATCGAGTAGCGTAGATTAGTATGCCAAGACTTTCTCTCGAACCTGAATAGTTACCTTGAAATAATGCAGTGAAGCATCGTAAGCTCGACACGAAGCATCGCACCCTGGCCCACTAACGGAAAATCGCGCCTATGACCCGCCATTTCGGTGTTCTCATCCCCTCTACTAACATCACCGCCGAGACCGAGCTGGCGCGATTGCCGCCTGGCTATCAGGCGCATTTCGCGCGGCTGATGAGCAGCATGCCGGGACGTCCGTTCGCGCCGAGCCGGGACGACGACATCGACTATCAGGCCAAACTGCTCGGCACCGCCAGAGTCGAGATGGTGGTTTTGATCCAGACCTCGGCGAGCTTGTTTACCGACGATTACGACGAGATCACCATGCAGCGCATGCGTGCCGGCGCCGGCGTGCCGGCGATCACCTCCGCCCAGGCAGTGGGCCGTTCACTGCGCGCGCTCGGCGCACGCCGGATCGGCCTCGTCTCGCCTTATTCGGAGGAGGTCAACGCGCGGGCGCGACGCTATTTTGCCGACAAGCACGGGCTCGAGATCGCCGCGTTCGAAGGCTTCGGGGCCACCGAATCGTACGCCATCGGCCAGCTTGGACCAGAAAATGCGCACGCTGCTTTCGCCCGCATCAACGGGCCGGAAATCGACGCCTTTGTGGTGCCCGGCGGCAATTTTCCGACCATGGCGTCGATTGCCGCATGGGAGCGCGAGTTCAACAAGCCGGTGGTGACCACCAATCAGGCGTCGGTGTGGGCGATGGCGCGCGAGCTCGGCGGTGTACGTATCCTCGGCTTCGGCCGCCTGCTTGAGCAAATGCCGGGCGGTTGAGACGGAGATGAACGCGTTCCTGGCGGCGCCGGCGCTCTGTGCAATATTCGTGACAGGCATGGTGAGTGTCGCCTTCGCGCAGAACTATCCGGTGAAGCCGGTGCGGCTGGTGACGGGTTTCCCGCCCGGCGGCGGCATCGATATCATGGCGCGGATACTCGCGCCGAAGATGATCGAAGTGTTCGGGCAGCAGGTGATCATCGATAGCCGTCCGGGGGCCGGCACCAATATCGCGATGGATCACGTTATCAAATCGCCGCCCGACGGCTACACGCTGCTGATGAACACGCCGCCGGTCTCGATTAATATGTCGCTCTACAAAAACCTCGGCTTCGACACGATGCGCGATCTTGCCGCCGTGTCGGTTTTTTCGTCGACGCCCAACGTGCTGACGGTGCATCCGTCGCTGCCGGCGCGCAACGTGAAAGAACTGATCGCGCTCGCGCGCGCAAAGCCCGGTGTGCTTAATTTTTCATCGGGCAGCAACGGCACCACCCAGCATTTGTCGGGCGAGCTCTTCAAGCTGCGCACCCACACCAGCATGACGCATGTACCGTACCGCGGGGCGGCGCCGTCGCTCATCGCGCTGGTCGGCGGCGAAGTCGATTTGACGATCGCCAATATTCCGGCGGTGCTTGAGTTCATCAGGGCCGGCCGCCTGCGGCCTCTGGCGACCACCACTGCCGCGCGCACCGTGCTCATGCCGCAAGTGCCGACCTTGCGCGAGTCGGGTGTCGATATGATCGTCAATGTCACCTACAGCCTGCATGCGCCCGCGGCCACCCCGCGCGACATCGTAAACAAGCTCGCCGATACGGTGATCAGGGCCGCGCGTTCCGCCGACACCCGGCAGCGCCTGCTCGACCTCGGCGCCGAACCGGTCGGCTACACTGCGGACGAAGCCACGAAGTGGCTGCGCGAAGAAGTCGCGCTGTGGGCGGTGGTGGTGAAGGCGTCTGGCGCGGTGGTGGATTGAGAAAAGGGTCTTCTTGCATGGCTCTTGATCGCCGGGTAACCTAGGATACCAATGAAATTGACGATGTATCCGTAAGCCCCCGTGTTACTCAAACGGGGGCTGGCTCGCTGAATATGCGACATGTTCGCTATAGCTCTTACCTTTCACTCAGTTAAAACGCTACACATCTTATGCACGTCTTCATAGATACCAACATCCTCCTGACCTTCTTTCACTTCACTAAGGAAGATATTGATGCGCTTGGCAATGTTTTTGCCTCGCATGCGCATGGCGCGGCGAAGGTGCATCTCACGGAACAGGTCTGTGATGAGTTTCATCGCAACCGCGAGAACAAGAGCAAGGATGCGTATAAGAAATTCAATGACGTGAAATTTTCTGCGCAGCTACCAGCGTTTATGAGGCAATACGAGGAATATGAAAAAATCATACAAAAAAGCGCTGAGCTGCGCGACCTTGCGAAGGCGATATTCCAAAAGGTTGATGCTGATGTTGTGAGTGGCAGCCTTCTGACGGACGCCCTGATTAAGGACATCTTTGCAAAAAACAATCCGATACTAACTACGCCCAAACTATTTTCCGAGGCTCAAATGCGGGTGTCTCTTGGGAATCCTCCTGGTAAGAACGGCTCACTAGGGGATTCCATCAATTGGAGCGCATTACTTGAAGTAGTACCGGACGGGGAAAATATTCACGTGATTAGCGAGGATGAAGACTACTACTCAGTCCTCGATGAAAACAGGCCGAATCCATACCTAAAGACAGAATGGGAAAACAAAAAGAATGCTGAGCTCCTCGTATACAGAACACTAACTTCCTTTCTCAAGGAGCATTTCGACGGTGTTGCCTTTTCGTACGACAAGAACAAGGAGGCACTAATCGAGAGTTTGGCAGATTCCGGATCGTTTGCAGGAACCCACAGTCTGATTGCGAAGTTGGAGCAGTTTGACTATTTTTCGCTAAAAGAGGTGCAGCGAATTCTCGCAGCTGCGGTGAGCAACGGTCAATTTGGAATGATCGTCACCGATAGCGATGTCTACACCTTCCTCAATCGTGTGGCAGTCCCGCGAATGGGCGCGCTCACGGCCGCCGACCAGGTTGAACTTCTTCAGAAAATGCTCAAAGAATGGGCGTTATATGAGAATTTGTAACATTTTGTTCCACGCACGCAAACGAAGCAAACCGCTAGGGTGCGCCCAACCGTGCGGTGAGCGTGCTCACGTCACGGCACGATTCAATGTTTAACAAGAGATCGCGGATTTCATCGGCGCGCGGCTTCGATAACACGCGCTGCGCATTGGCCATGAATTTAGCTTCTATCGCGGAGGCTGCAATCGGCTTTTCGAGTGATCCGGCGTTGACGTCTTCGCGCGCGCTGAAGCGCCGGCCATCGGCGGTGACGATTTCAATGCCGCCGCTATAGTGTTGCGGAAAATTCGACTGCGGATCAACGGCGTATTCCACCCTGGCCGCGAGGGCGCGGATGGCCGGATCGTTCAACGCATCCGCCGACATTTCATGCAGGGTGAATTGCCGGCGCACTGCGGCGCAGGCCACGGAAAAATAAACACTGAATTGCGCGGCGGCGATATCGCCCGGCACGAGCTTTGCCGCGCGCGGCTCGCAAACAGTATCGATGGCGGCAGCCGGCAGCAGCACACGCAGGCTGTGGATATGTTCGGCGCGCAAGTCGTGCGCCTTGACCAGCGCCAGAGTCGAGTTGATCGGAGCGTGATTGAAGAAGCACGACGGCAGCATCTTGATCATGATACCGGCAAACTCCCAATGCTCGCCCAGCTTGTCGGGAATGGCGGCAATGTCGGCCGCGGCTGCCGGAGCGTTCAAATACGTGGTGAACACGCCGAACTTTCCTTCGTACGGCGTGTGTGACCCCATGAAGCCTTCTCTGGCCAGCATGGCGGCGGTGATGGCGCCCACGCCCGGCCAGCCGGCCTCCAGCCGTTTGGTCCAGGCGTCGGTGGTCGCAAACTCGCGATTGCCCGACGTGGTGCTGTAAACGATGCCCTGTGCCGTGGCGATGCTGGCCGCGTCCAGCCCCAATAACTTGCCGGCGACCAGCACGCTGCCGAACCCACCGACGATACCGACCGCGTTGAACCCCGCCGGTGAAAATCCGCCGCGCGCGGCCATGCCGATGCGCACCGCGCACTCCATGCCCGCGATGTAGGCGCTCAGCACGTCCGTGCCGCTCGCCTTGGTAAAAGTACCCGTGCCCAACGCGCATGGCACACAGAAGGCGCTGGGATGCAGGCGCCCGCGTATGGAGGTGTCGTCGAATTCCAGGCCGTGCAGCAACATGCCGTTCATCAGCACGGCATCGCGCAGGGATAGTTTTGCCGGCATGCCGATCACCGTGTAATCGCCGCCGCTGGATGTTCCGAGGGCGCGGATTCCGGCGCACGCCTTGCGCGCATACTCAAAGCCGGAGGCCGCCAAGGCGATGCCCACTGAATCGAGCAGGTGCAACTTGGCTTTTGCGCGGATGGCCGCCGGTATGGCGTCGTACTTGAGGCCGGTGACAAACTCGGCGAGTGATTTGGCGATGGTCGGTGTGGACGAGGACATGTGGATTCTCGAATGCAGTGATGGAAACGAGGATAGTCTTACCGGTGCGCATCCAGCAAGCGGGAACCAGCATTGTTGACACCTCGCGGAACGCTGCATAGCATAGCCATCGCACGGGAACTGTCACGCGACACAGTACGGAAACATCGGCAAAACCCCGTGCGGCGGCCAATCCGGGTTGGTTGCATGGATGCAAAAAGGAGCGCACGTCATGCTGTCGGTACGAAAAACGAATGCGGTGCTCGGCGCCGAAATACTGGGCGTCGATCTGTCGCGGCCGATGGATGGCGTTACGGCCGCCGAGATCGACCGGCTGTGGCTGGAACACGAAGTAATTTTTTTCCGCGATCAAAAGCTGGTGCCGGAAGACCACATCCGGGTCAGCGAACAGTTGGGGCCGGTTGAGGTACACGTGCGCACGGATTGCTGCCGGCCCGGCTATCCCAAGGTGTTTATTGTTTCCAACATCGTCGAGAACGGCAAGCCGATCGGGGCGGGCGATGCGGGCACCATCTGGCATTCGGATGGCTGCTGCTACGACAAACCTAGCCGCGGTTCGTTGTTGTACGCGTGTCAGGTGCCAATGAAGGACGGTGTTGCACTGGGGGACACGATGTTCAGCAGCATGACCCGGGCCTACGAAGCGCTGCCGCGTGACATGCAGCACAGGCTGGCGGGGCTGACGGCGGTGAACTCCTACGTCAAAGGTTATTCCCGCCCGCGCAAGACGGGACCGATACCGCCGCTGACGGAAGCGCAAAAAAACAAAGTGCCCGATCTGGAGATACCGGTGGTGCGCAAACATCCGTTTACCGGCAAGCCCTGTTTGTTCGTGAACGAGGGTTACACCACGCGTATTGCCGGCGTGTCCGAGGCGGAGAGCAAGGAACTGCTCGACTATTTGTTTCAGCATGTCATCCGGCCCGAATTCATCTATCGCCACCAGTGGCGTGTAGGCGATCTGCTGGCGTGGGACAACTGCGCCACGCAGCACTGTGCCATCATGGATTACGCGCCGCTGTTGCGCCGCATGGAACGCACCACCATCACCGGCGCGGCGTCCGTCAAAGACGGGGAATATCGCATGGCGCGGGCGGCTTGAGCGATGAGCCTCATCACGGCCCATCCGACCGGCGCGGCGTTGGGCGCCGAAATTCGCGGGGTTGATCTGTCGCAACCGCTGCGTGATGCCGACGCCACGCGGCTCAACGAATTATGGCTGGAACACGAAGTCATCTACTTTCGCGGACAAAAACTCACCCCGGCGCAACACATCGGCGTGAGCGAGCGCTTTGGTGACGTGGAGGTGCATGTACGCACCGATTGTTGCCGCGCGGACTATCCCAAGATATTCGTGGTATCGAACATTATCGAGAACGGCAAGCCGATCGGCGCGGGCGATGCGGGCACGCGCTGGCACTTCGATGGTTGCTGCACCGAGAAACCGAGCCGGGGCTCGCTGCTCTACGCAAAAATTGTGCCGGTGAAGGAGAGCGTGGTTCTGGGAGACACGATGTTCAGCAGCATGACCCGCGCGTACGCCGCGCTGCCCGCCGTGTGGAAGCAACGGCTGCGCGGCATGAAGGCGGTCAACTCGTATGTGAAGGGCTACTACCGTCCGGTGCGCGCCACGAAGCGCCCTGAGCTGAGCGCCGAACAATTAAAGAAGGTGCCGGAACTGGAAGTGCCGATCGTGCGGCGGCACCCGTTGACCGGCAAACCGTGTTTGTTCGTGAACGAGACGTTTACCGCGCGCGTGGCGAATGTCAGCGAGGCCGAAAGCAACGAGATACTCGATTTTCTGTTCGCGCATGTTTCCAGCCCGGCGTTTATTTATCGTCACAGTTGGCGCGAAGGCGACCTGTTGGCGTGGGATAACTGCTCGACCTTGCATCGCGCGATTGCCGACTACATGCCGCTGCATCGCCTGATGGAGCGCACCACGATCATGGGCACGATGAGTGTGCATGATTCGATGGCGCAGGCCGCGTGATGTCGATGCGTAAGCGACTGCCTATGGGCATGCTGTGCCTTTTCATGCTTTACGCTGCGGGCAATGCCTGTGCGCAAACGGGTGAATACCCAACGCGCCCGATACGCATGATCAACCCGTATGCGCCGGGCGGCGCGGTTGATGTGGTGGCGCGTCCGTTTGCACAAAAACTTACCGAGTCGCTGGGGCAGAGCGTGATTATCGACAATCGGCCCGGGGCCGGCACCAATATCGGCACGGAGATGGTGGTGCGCGCGAATCCCGATGGCCACACCATCCTGCTCACGTCGGCGGTGATTGCCACCAATGTGGCGCTCTACAAACTGCCGTTCGATGCCACGCGCGATCTGGCGCCGATTTCGCAGCCGCTGCAGTCGCCGTTTGTGCTGGCGATCCATCCCTCGCTGCCGCCCAAGACCACGCAGGAGTTTCTGGCGCTGGCGCGCGCCAAGCCGGGTGAACTCACGTTTGCTTCGTCCGGCGCGGGCACCACCACGCACTTGATGATGGAACTGTTTAAATCTCTCGGCAAGGTGAACATTCTGCATGTGCCGTACAAAGGCGGCGCGCCGGCGATCAACGCGGTGATCGGCGGTGAAGTGCAGATGACCATGCTGCCGGTCAGCATCGTCATGCCGCAGGCGCGCGGAGGGCGGCTGCGTGCCCTTGCAGTAACCAGCGCGAAGCGCCTGACGCAAATACCCGAACTGCCAACGGTGGCGGAATCCGGCGTGCCGGGTTTTGATCCGATCGGCTGGTACGGATTTTTTGCGCCTGCTGGTACGCCGCGCACGGTGATACTGCGGCTCAATGGCGATATCAATCGTATCTTGCAGATGCCCGACGTGGCGGAGCGTTTTTTCGCCAACGGCATGTTTGCAGCGGGCGGGCCACCGGAGGTTTTACGCGATCACTTGCGTTCCGAGATCAATCGCTGGAGCAAGGTGATCAAGGATGCGGGCATCAAGCCGGAGTAATAATTATTCAATATAATCATATAGTTATTGAAACTATCCGAATGCAGGCTGATACACGTTTCGCGCTAGCCTTGGGCATGCAACGGGGGAGAAAACCATGTTGAGCGCCGCAAGACTATCAAGGGTGGCACGCATCACTGCATGGCTCGCCGGTCTCGCGCCGGTGGCGTGGAGCGCCGGCGCGGTTGCGGCTGATTACCCCAATCGTCCCGTGCGGTTGGTGGTGCCGTTCGCATCCGGTTCGAACATTGACGGCACCGCCCGGCAGATTGCGCCGAAGTTTGCGGAGTTCATGGGGCAGCAGATCGTGGTTGATAATCGCGGCGGCGCGGGCGGCACCATCGGCGCCAATCTGGTGGCCAAGGCGCAGGCCGATGGTTATACCCTACTGATGGGCAATGCACCGACGCATGGCATGGCGCCGCATCTGTACAAGAATCTGCCGTACGACCCGATCAAGGATTTCACGCCGATTGGGCGCATCGACAGCGCCAGTTTTGTGCTCGCGGTTTCTGCAGCGTTGCCGGTGCAGTCCATGGCGGAACTGGTGAAATATGCCAAGGCGCGGCCGGGACAACTGAATTACGCCTCATCAGGCAACGGCACCACAGCGCATCTGACCGGCACCTTGTTCAATAACAAGGCGGGCGTGGACATCAAGCACATTCCCTATAACAATGTGCCGCAGGCCTTTGTCGATTTGGCCAGCGGCGCCGTGGCGATTATGTTCTATCCGTATCAACCGCTGATGCCGCTAATGCAGACGGGCAAGGTGCGGCTGCTGGCAACCACCGGCGTGAAACGAGCGTCTTATCTGCCGGACATCCCCACCGTCATCGAGACCGGAATCCCGGATTTCATGGCGATAGCCTGGCATGGTTTTTATGCGCCGGCCGGGACCGCGAAGCCCGTTGTCGATGCGGTGTACGCGGCGCTGGCGAAAACCATGGCTGACCCTAAAGTGATGGCAAGTCTGGCGGCAACCGGCATCGATATCGATCTCGCGCCGCCGCGCGAATTTGCAGCGTTTACCAAGGCCGAAGTCGAGCGCTATCGCCAGTTGATCGCGCTCGCGGGCGCAAAAATGTAATGCCTGTGCCCCACCGAGGGCGTGCGTGGTTTTTCTACGAGGTCTTTCATGATTGAAATTAAAAAGCTGGGTGGTCCGCTGGGTGCGGAAATTCGCGGCGTCGATCCACGCGCGCATCTGGATGCGGACAGCGTGAAGGCCATCAACCAGGCCTTTCTGGATAATCTGGTGATCCGCTTCAGGGATAGCGCCATGTCGATTGCCGAGCTGCGCGACTTCAGCCGGCACTTTGGAATTTTGCGTCCGCACGTGGCGAAAAATTATCGTGATGCGCAGATACCGGAAGTGGTCGTGATGACCAATCAGGATGCGAACGGAAACTTTGATGCGGTGGGCGCCGGGCGCGGCGTCGGTTGGCATGTGGACGGCACTTTTCATCAGGATCCACCGAAGGCAACCGTGCTGCACGCCGTGGCGCTACCGGATCACGGCGGCAACACGGCGTTTGCCAACATGTATATGGCGTACGACACGATGCCGGCGGATTTAAAACGCCGCGCGGAGGGAAAGTTCGCCCGCCACCGGCTGCGTGGACGCAAGCACCACACACAGGGCATCGTCAACGCGGATGACCTTAAAAAAATGACCGACGTGATTCACCCCGTGATACGGCGGCATCCGGAGACGGGCCGCAAGGCCGTGTTTGTTAATCCGCATCACACGCTGTGTATTGAAGGGCTGTCGCCTACGGACAGCGATGAACTGCTGGACGAGATTTGCAGTTGGTGCGCGCGCGATGAATTTCAGTGGGAGCAGGAATGGCAGGTGGGTGACACCATTGTGTGGGAGAACCGCTCCGCCTGGCATTCCGGCCGCAGCGACTATCCCAGGGATCAGCTCAGAAAATTTTATCGCACGACGCTATACGAATTCGAATTCGGCAGCGTCGCGTAGACGCGCTGCTCAGTAACCCATAAAAGGATAATGTATGCGCCCCAATCCCCTACGTGATCGCTGGTCTCGCGGCGAGGCGGCCTCGTGTCTCTGGATCGACATTGGATGGCCGGTGTCGGTGGAGGGATTGGCGAAGCTGCCGTATGATTCTTTTACGCTCGACCTGCAACACAGCCTGATCGACAGAGGCACTGCGGTTCAGGTGTTGCAGGCCTTGTCGCTCGGAACCGGCGTGCCGCTGGTACGCGTGACGCAGAATGATCCCGCTGAAATCGGCTTTGTGCTGGATGCGGGCGCGTACGGGGTTATATGCCCGCAAATCGAAACCGTGGAAGACTGCGAGCGCTTCGTGGCGGCTTGCCGCTACGCGCCGCGCGGAACACGAAGCTGGGGTCCCACGCGCGGATTGTTATACGGCGGGCCGGATTATTTTCAGGGTTACGAACAGCAGATCATCAAGATCGCATTGATCGAGACCATTAAGGGTGTGGAGAATATGAAGGCCATCGCTGCCACACCGGGGCTGGACATGCTCTATGTCGGCCCCAACGACTTGACCATCGACTACGGGGGCGCGCCGACTTATATCGCAGCCGATCCCAGGGTCATACGGGCGATGGATAATTCGATTGCGATAGCCAGAGAGCATTCCATCGTGGCGGGGACGTACGCGGGCAGCGTTGAGGTGGCGAAAGCCGCCGTCGCGAAAGGCTTTGCATTGGTCTCCGTTGGTTATGCGGCCAAGTTAATGATCAAATCGGCAGCTGACGTGCTGGATCACGTTTTTCCCGGTCGGCGTTAAGACGCTGCAAGGTTCCGCGATGCGGGATCGCAGGTGTGCATGAGGGGCGCGCGATTGACCGTTGAGAATCTCAACGTTATATTGCCCGTTCGTAATGAATCTTTTCTTTGTCGCCGGACACCGCGCCAGGTGTTGCGGGACAGCCTTACACCCATCACGAAGATAACGCTACATCACACCAAGCAAGGAGCAAGACCATGGCTCGTATTCAGCATCTCGCCATCGCCAGTCAGGATCCCGAAAAGCAGGCGGAGTTTTACAAAAAAGTTTTCGGCTGGGAGGAAATCCGCCGTCTCGACAATCCGCGTGCGCGAGGCGTGGTGCTGACCGATGGCGCCATCAATATATCGGTGTTGTATTTCAAGCAGGATCAGATTGACCACGGCCTTGGTTTCACCGGGCCGCATCATTTCGGCGTTTACGTTGATGATCTTGAGGGCACCGCGGACAAGTGTCTGGCGAATGGGGCCGTCGCTTATTCCGAACTGCCCGAAGAAGCCACCGAGGTGAACTACCGGTTAAAGCGCTCGGACAAGTTCAAGGGTTTTGAAAACGGCCTCTTCGACATCGCCGATGAGCCGTGGATCGGCGCGAAAAAAGCCAAATAAGCCAACGGGCTGCGTTGCGTACGGACGCGCCGGGACTAGCGCGTGTGAGCCTGGCGTTCAAGGAACTCGGCATCAAGCCGGAACAGTAGTTTCCGCTACGCGCGTGCGGCGAGCGCGAGCCGCGCGCGATGTACTTCGGCGGCAATCGGGATGCCGGTTTTGCGGCGTTGTTCCCGCTCGCGGAAGGCTCTTTCGGACGGAATGCGTACCGGCTCGCCGGCCTGTAGCGGTGTTACCTCGCGCACGTTTTCTATCAGCTCGGCCATCGCCGCCTCGAACTCGCTGCGCGGCATCATCAGCTCCGGGTCAAAAACAATGAACATGGAGCAGAAGTCCTGAACCTTGCCGTGGGCACGCGCCGCACCAGCCAGCAGGCACATCGTCTGGATGCCAAACGACAGCGCGGAACCGCGGTGTCCGCCAAAGGTAAACATGCCGCCCTTGAGGGCTTCCTTGGGGTCATTGGTCGGCCGGCCCGCGCCATCGAGTGCAGTGCCGTCGGGCAACGTGCCGCCGATTCTCGAGCGCAGGATGATTTCGCCGCGCCCCATGGCGGCGGTGCCGAGATCCACGATGAATGGATCGCGCGGGCGCGGAAAAGCGAATGCAATGGGGTTGGTGCCGAATGCCGGTTGCGCGCCGCCGAATGGCAATGCCATGGGTGTTCCCGACGCGAACATGATGCCGACCAAGCCCTCGCGCGCGACATGCTCGAGATAATAGGCGCTGCGCCCGCTGAGATGGCTGTGATAAACGCCGACCAGCGCGATGCGGTTGTTGCGGGCTTTTTCGATGGCGATGCGCATGCCCTGGTACACCGCCCAGTAGCCGACATTATTGCCGCCGTCGATCATGGCCGAGACTTCGGTCTGGTGCGCCACGCGTACCGGCGTGCGCGGCAGGTGGGTGCGGGCATCTTCGTTGATGGTCAACACGCGAGGCAGGCCGGCGAAGCGGTAGCCGCATAACGCGGCGTCGATCAAATGCGCGGTAACCACCGGCGCCTGCTCGGCATCGAGACCCACGGCGCGCAAGGCACGAATGCCGAGGCTGCTCGCGTCTTCAACGCTTAATACGATATCTTCAGGCATGGTGAGTTTGAGGTGTGTGCGTGGCGGAACTCAATGGCAGAATCAATGGCAGAAGGTGCATCTGACATAGTGGACGCGAGGGCGAATCTCCATGGCAGGGTATTTCCTTCGGCACTATCGCTGATTTGGCATGATGATTCAACATCGCATGCGCATCGCGGCGGTGCTTGCGGATCGACGCTTCAATCGGAATGCGTTATGTGCGACGATAGAGCGCCCAACCATTCATACACTCAGGAGGAGCCGCGATGACCACCACTTACGAATTCACCACTGAAGACATCGAGTACCTGCGCCACGGCGAACGGGCGCTGAAATTGCGGCTGTATAAACCAGATAAACGAGAGGGCGCCGGGCCATTCCCGCTGGTGGTCGATTTGCATGGCGGCGCGTGGGGCAAGGGCAGTCTTGAAGAATGCAAGGGCCGCGATGAAGTGCTGGCGAAAGCCGGGCTGCTGGTCGCGGCGCTGGATTTTCGTGACGGTACGGATGGCTACCCGACCGCACTGGTGGATATCAATTACGCGATTCGCTGGTTAAAAGCACGCGCCGCGCAGTTGCAGACCCGTGCGGATATGGTGGGCATCTGCGGGCAATCGAGCGGCGGGCATCTGGCCATGCTGGCGGCAATGCGGCCGAACGATGCGCGCTACGCGGCGATTCCATTGCCCGCGGGTTCGCCCGCGGTGGACGCCAGCGTGCGTTGTGTCGCGATGGCGTGGCCGGTGATCAATCCACTGTCGCGCTTTCGCAATGCGGTGCGCGAGCGCGCCAAAGGCACGGCGTGGGTGGGTGACATCCCCGAACGGCAGGGCGGTTTCTGGAAGAACGATGAGAACATGGCCGAGGGTAACCCGATGCTGATGCTCGAACGCAGCGAAAAGGCGGTGATGCCGCCTGCACTGTGGGTGCAGGGGCAACCCGATCCGGTGCATGACTACCGTGATCCCGAGTCGCCCGTCGCATTGAATGAGCCGGAGCGTTTCGCGGCGAATTATCGTAAGGCAGGGGGCACGATCGAGATGCTCTACATCGATCAGGCCGCACGCACGGCTGCGCCGGCGCGGGATCCGATCGCGGCATTTTTTCTGCGCGAGATTGCTGTTGGGCAAGCGGCCGGCGTGGCGGCGTAGATAGACTTGCAGAGGACGACTTCCATGACGCAATCACGCGGCCCGCTCGACGGCGTAAAAATTGTGGCCTGTTCCACCGCGCAAGCCGGCACGGTGCCCTATATGCTGATGGCCGATCTTGGGGCCGAGGTCATCAAGATCGAAGTGCCGGGCAAGGGTGACAACTCACGCACGTCCAGTGTGTTTCCCGGTTTGCCCAGCACCTACTTCGAGACCAACAACCGGGGCGTGAAAAGTTTCACGCTGAATATGAAATCGCCGGAAGCGCGCGAGATTCTGCACAAGCTGGTGGCGCGCGCGGATATCTTCGGGCAGAACTTCCGCCCCGGCGCCGCCGAGAAAAACGGTTTCGGTTACGAGGATTTGAAAAAAATTAATCCGAAGCTCGTCTACATGTCGATTTCCGGCTATGGCCCCAACGGGCCGAATGCGGCATTGCCGGGAACGGATTCGATGGCGCAGGCGCTGGGCGGCATCGCGCAGGCGTACTCCACGCCCGGCATGCCGCTACGCACCGGCGTGGTATCGGTGGCCGATGAAACCTGCGCGATACTCGCGTTTGGCGGCATGCTGGCGGCGCTGCATTGCGCGCGCACGCAGGGGATCGGGCAAAAGGTGGATTGCTCGTTGCTGGGCGGGCAGATCCGCTTGATGGGTTGGACGCTGACCACCGCGATGTGGCGCAATCGTGATCCGGTCACGGGCCAGGCGCGTGTGAATGGCACGGCGGAGCGGCCCGGCCTCTCGGCGAGTTTCAACGATATCGACGGCAAGCCGCTGGTGTTTC
>CAMDDY010000061.1 GCA_945893125.1 Bordetella parapertussis | reverse complement strand
AATCCTTGCGGAACGGGTGCCCGATAAAACCATAATCCGTCAACAAGCGGCGCATATCCGGATGACCGGTGAACATGATGCCGTAGAGATCGAAGGCTTCGCGCTCGTACCAATTCGCCGAGGGCCAGATGCCGATCACCGACGCGACCACGGGGAAATCATCTTCCGTTGCAAACACGCGCAGCCGCAGGCGGCAGTTGTAGCTGATGCTGAGCAGGTGATACACCACGGCGAAACGCTGGCCATTCCAGGCGGCGTCATCGCCGTCTACGCGACCGAATGCGCTGTAGTCCATGCCGCAAAGGTCAATCAGTTGCTCGAATTTAAGCTCCGGCGAATCGCGCAGTTTTTCCGCAACCGTCAACAGGTTTTCCGCCTTCACCACCACCGTCAATTCGCCGAGCGCGGTAGCTGCGCTCACCAGAAAATCGCCAAGCGATGCGTGCAGCACGGTAGTCAGAGTTTCGAGACGGGAGGCCATGTAGACTAGTGTTGAGTGCTCAGTGATGAATGTTGAGTTAAGCGCCTGAGCGCCTTGCACTCAACATTCAAAATTAAAAACTCAAAATTCATGCGCGTTAGCGTGAAATGGTATTGGTGCGTTTGATTTTGTTCTGCAACTGGATGATGCCGTAGAGCAGCGCTTCAGCGGTGGGCGGGCAGCCCGGCACGTAAATATCCACCGGCACGATGCGATCACAGCCGCGCACCACGGAATACGAATAGTGATAATAGCCGCCGCCGTTCGCGCACGACCCCATCGAGATCACCCAGCGCGGCTCGGCCATTTGGTCATACACTTTGCGCAGCGCGGGCGCCATTTTGTTGCACAGGGTGCCGGCAACAATCATCACATCCGACTGGCGCGGACTCGGACGAAACACGATGCCGAAACGGTCAAGGTCGTAACGCGACGCGCCCGCATGCATCATTTCCACCGCGCAGCACGCCAGCCCGAACGTCATCGGCCACAACGAGCCGGTACGCGTCCAGTTGATCAGCGCGTCGGCGGTGGTGGTCATGAAACCTTTTTCGTTCAGGTTTTCGTTCAGCGTTTCTATCGCGCCCATTTGCTTTACCTCCGCCTCTTGCACCAATGGTAGCAAGTATGCCCCTCCAACATGTCGGCGGCCTGCGCTGCTCGCCGGTCGCATCCCCGCAAGCGGGGCCCCTGCTCTGCGGCTCTCATCGCTATTCCCAGTCCAGCGCGCCCTTCATCCACTCGTAGACGAAGCCTACGACGAGGATGCCGAGGAACACCACCATGGCGACGTAACGAAACCAGCTTTCGGTTTGCTCGCCGAGCACAATCGCCCACGGAAACAGAAACGCGATTTCGAGATCAAACAGAATGAACAGAATCGCCACCAGGTAGTAGCGCACGTCGAATTTCATGCGCGCATCTTCGAAGGCTTCGAAGCCGCATTCATACGGCGAGAGTTTTTCGTCCGTCGGCTTGTGCGAACCCACCAGCCGCGACAGACCGCCGCCCAGCAAAATCGGCGCGATGCCGACTACCAGGCCAACGCCGATAAACATCAGAATGGGAAAGTAGTTCTCAAGCATGCTGTATCAATGGAAACAAATATCGCTAACCTGTTGTTTTTAATTAACTTATTTTAATCAACCCCAATCCAACCCACGCATGCAACGTATAAAACAAAAATCTGGTGCCGACGGAGAGACTCGAACTCTCACGGCTTTCGCCACCGCCCCCTCAAGACGGCGTGTCTACCAATTCCACCACGACGGCATTACCGCACACTTACGTAGCTATTTGGGCACCTCACCTGCTTTGGAGCCTGCATCTGAGCCCGCTTTTGAGCCTTCTACCGGCGCGGCCTTATCAGACTTTTCCGCCTTGTCCACTTTTACCGCCGGCGTGGATGCCGACGGTGCTGCCGGCACATCCGGCGCACCGGGTACTTTTTGCGTGGCGGCCGGCGTTGTCATTACGCCTTTATCAACACCCCGTTTGTTGGCAAGCCAGGTGAGTCCCATGCTGCTGAGAAAAAACACCAAGGCCAGTATGCCCGTCAAGCGGCTCATGAAGTTAGCGGAACCGGCAGAGCCAAAGACGCTGCCCGCAGAACCACTGCCAAAGGCCGCGCCCACATCGGCGCCCTTGCCATGCTGTATCAGCACCAGGCCCACAATGCCTGCCGCCACAAGAATATGCACGATCAACACTATCATTTCCATAACACGCTTCCGCCTTTTATGCTCACTGCCTACGATCCAATACCAACCACCCACCACGAACCATTAATCGATCAAGCCGCCTTGCAAATCGCGGCAAACTCTTCCGCCACCAGCGCCGCGCCGCCGATCAAGCCGCCATCGATATCAGCCATCGCAAACAGCTGCTTCGCATTCGACGCCTTAACGCTGCCGCCGTACAACAACAGCAGCGAATCCGCCACCCGCATATCCTGCTCGGCCACTCGCGCACGTATAAACGCATGCACGGCTTGCGCTTCATCCGGCGATGCCGTCTTGCCGGTGCCGATGGCCCACACCGGCTCATACGCCATCACGGCTTGCCCCAGCGCGGCCACGCCAGAATTCGCGATCACCGCATCCATCTGCCGCGCGACCACCTGCTCGGTCACGCCCGATTCCCGCTCGGCCAACGTCTCGCCGACGCATAAAATCGGCGTCAGCCCGGCCTTCAACACCGCCGCGAATTTGAGCGCCACCGCTTTATCGGTATCACCAAACAACGCACGCCGCTCGGAGTGGCCCACCAGCACATAACGGCAACCAAAATCCGCCACCATGCCTGCCGAAACACCACCCGTATACGCGCCATGCTCGTATTCGCATACGTCCTGTGCGCCCCACGAAATACCGCTGCCGCGCAACAACTGTTCGGTCTGATACAAATAAGGATAAGGCACGCACACTGCACAACGCGTGCCGGAAATCGGTTTCAACAACGCAATCAAAGACTTCAGCAGCGACTGGTTCGAGGCCAGATTGCCGTTCATCTTCCAGTTACCCGCGACCAGCTTGCCTCGCATTACAGTTCCGCGTTTCCAAAACCGTTGGATTTTACAGGGGCAGCGACAGTGGGTCAACGAACGTGACGTGCGCTGCATCTCTGAAATACGTTGATTTCATGGAGTTTTTATGCACCCCCGCCGGCTTACGCGCACTACTCGGCCTTGATGCCCGCCGCCTTCACCACGCGGCTCCATTTGGCGGTTTCGTCACGCAGAAATACAGCGAATTCCTCCGGCGACGTAGCCGCAATATCCACGCCTTCCGCCGCCAGGCGCGACACCACCTCGGGCGCACGCAAACCGCGCACCACGGCGCTGTTAATACGCGCCACCAATTCGCGCGGCACACCTGCGGGCGCCAGCATGCCCCACCACACCCCGGCTTCGTAACCGGCGAGGCCCGATTCATGCAAGGTCGGCACGTCCGGCAGCAACGGTGATCGTTTCAGACTGGTGATCGCCAGCGCGCGCAAACGCTGCGCCCGCACCTGCGGCAGAATCGATGGGATGGACATCATCAGAATATCCAGCCGTCCCGCCACCAGATCGATCACCGCAGGCGCCGCGCCCTTGTAACTGACGCCCAGCAATTCGACCTTCGCCATCATTCTGAACAGCTCCGCCGACAACATCGGCGTGCTGCCCATCCCCGACGATCCGTAACTTAATTTACCCGGACTCGACGCCGCCAGCGCAATCAACTCCTTAACACTGCCAGCCTTGAGCGCCACCGGCACCGCCAGCAGATTGGGACCGAACGCCACTTGCGTGATCGGCGCAAAGTCTTTCTGCGGATCAAACGCAAGTTTTACCCGCATCGCGGGATTGATCGCCACCGGGCCGGGGCTGCTCAGCAACAGGGTGTAGCCATCCGGCGCGGACTTGGCCACAATTTCTGCGGCGGTGTTGCCGCCCGCGCCCGCGCGATTGTCGACCACCACTTGCTGGCCCCAGCTTTCAAACAGCTTTTGCGCCGCCAGACGCGCCGCAGTATCGGCACCGCCGCCCGGCACGAAGCCCACCACCAGACGCACGGGTTTGCTTGGAAACGCGGGTTGCGCCGAAGCTTCCAAGGCGCACAGCGCGAGCATGCAGCCTGCCGCCGCAATGTGCTGTCGTAGCGTCACGCGCGGCACAGCGTTTGCGGCTTCAACACCCACGCTCATCTGTGAAGTGTTGCCGCGCACTGCCCATTGTAAATCCGCTTTGAATCACTGCGATGGACGCTGCACGTTACGCCGCGCATCCACCCGTGCATCCTTTAGCGTGACCAACACCGGCGAAACGGGGGCTATCGTCAATTCATAGTCCCCCACGCCCTGCACATCCACGTAGAACAGCGTATGGATAGCGGCATTGGGCGCCGGCGGAGAACTATCCGGGTGTGACCAGGGGTGATTGACATTGAAATTACGCGCCGCAACCATGGCGCCGTCCTTGCTCACGGTCGCGCGATACGTATTCCATTTGCCGGCCTCGCTGGCGTTCATGGTGAAATCCGTGCGAAAGTTGAACGCCACCGGATTCATCTCCGGACTCAGCGCAAATTTCACCGGTGCGTAGCCGCCGGCCGGCCCGCCCTCGGCGGTTTGCAACGGCACACGCGCGATTTCCGTGCCGCTGACCACGCCTTCACAACCGTGTAAAAAACCTGCCAGCAAAATCAGCCCGGCCATTGCACGCCATGCACGCATGCCTGCTCCCCGTGTGTTATTGATCATCCGAGACCCCAACCAATCGATGCATTAACCTGCGGCCTTCACCGCGCCGGCAATCACTTTCGCCCAGCGGCCCGCCTTGGCGCGCGACTTGGCTTCGACCATCACGCGTATCACCGGCTCCGTGCCCGAAGCACGCAGCAGCACACGGCCTTCGTTCGCCAGATCACCCTGCGCTTTTTTCACTGCGGCCGCGACCGCCGGTTGCGCCTGAAAATCCGCACGGCGTTTCACCGGCACATTGATCATAACCTGCGGATACAGCGCCACCGGCGCGCACGCCTGCGCCAGGGTTAATTTTGATTCACACAGCGCACGCAGCACTTGCAGCGCGGCAACGACAGCGTCACCCGTGGTGTGCTGTTCCAGACACAGGATGTGCCCGGAATTTTCGCCGCCGAATTTCCAGCCGCGCTCTGCCATCATTTCCAGCACGTAGCGGTCGCCGACGTTGGCGCGCGCGAACGGAATTTTCAGTTTGCCCAGCGCATTCTCGAACGCGAGATTGCTCATCAGCGTGCCCACCACGCCGCCATCGAGCCGGCGCCGGCGCTGCGCGTCACGTGCAATCACATACAGCAATTGATCGCCGTCATACACCACGCCGCG
This sequence comes from Bordetella parapertussis, assembly GCA_945893125.1. Classification (GTDB taxonomy): domain Bacteria; phylum Pseudomonadota; class Gammaproteobacteria; order Burkholderiales; family SG8-41; genus UBA5216. Next base: position 9,987 of record CAMDDY010000061.1, on the reverse strand, counting down.
CGCATCCACCATCACCAGGCGATCGCCGTCGCCATCCAGTGCTATGCCCAGATTGGCGCGATGCGCTTTCACCGCTTGCTGCAACGCCTGCGGACTGGTGGCGCCCACCTTGTCATTGATATTAAAACCGTTGGGCGCATCACCGATGGCGATCATTTCAGCGCCCAGTTCATGAAACACTTTTGCGGCGACGTGGTAGCCCGCGCCATGTGCGCTATCGACCACGATCTTCAAACCATGCAAATCCAGACTGGACGGAAACGTACTTTTGCAAAATTCGATATAACGGCCCGGCGCATCATCGATACGCCGCACCTTGCCCACCCGCGCCGACGTCGCGCACAGCAACGGCTTGTCGAGCTGCGCCTCGATGGCGGATTCAACGCTATCGGGCAGCTTGGCGCCGTCGCCGTTAAAAAACTTGATGCCGTTGTCGTCGTACGGGTTGTGCGAGGCGCTGATCACCACGCCCGCCGCCAGCCGCAACGCCCGCGCGAGATACGCCACTGCGGGCGTAGGCATCGGCCCGACCAGCAGCACATCCACACCCGCCGCCGCGAAGCCCGCTTCCAGCGCAGACTCCAGCATGTAGCCCGACACGCGGGTGTCTTTGCCGATCAATACAGTTGCCCGCTCCGCACCTTCGCGGCTGGCGAGTACCTTGCCTGCGGCATATCCCAGGCGCATCACAAAATCCGGCGTAATCGGCGCCACGCCCACCTTGCCGCGCACGCCGTCGGTGCCAAAATATTTTCGCATTACTGATCGCCCTTTTATCAGGATTTAGGATCGAGGATTGAAGTAAATAATGTTGAGTTTTGAGTGTTTAGTGGTGAGTTAAAATCAGTTTCTCGGGCGCGGGTTGCATCGGAAAACTCAACACTCATCACTCATCACTTTCGACAGCGGCCAGCACCGCCAGTGCATCACGCGTTGCCGCCACATCATGCACACGCACAATCTGTGCGCCATTTTGCACGGCAATCATTGCCGCAGCCACACTGGCAAAAACGCGCTCGTCCGGTTCACGCCCCGTCAGCTTGCCCAACATCGTCTTGCGCGACAATCCCGCCAATAGCACACCGCCGATATCCTTGAATTTTGCCAGTTGGCGCAACAAGGCCAGATTATGCGCCAGCGTTTTGCCGAAGCCGAATCCCGGATCCACCACAATGCGCTCCCGCGCCATGCCGGCAGCTTGCGCCGCGCGCACCCGTTCGGCCAGATAGTCGCGAACATCGCTGACCACGTCGGTGTAAGTCGGATCATGCTGCATGGTGCGCGGCTCGCCCTGCATGTGCATAATACAAATCGCAGCCTTGCTTGCCGCCACGGCCTCGAACGCACCTGGCGCGCGAAAACCATAAACGTCATTTACCATGGCGGCGCCCGCCGCGACGGCTTCGCGCATCAGCTCGGGCTTTTGCGTATCGACAGAGACCGGTACCGCGCCGCCGGCCAGCGCCTCGATCAACGGCAGCACGCGCCGCCGCTCTTCATCGAGTCTCACCGGTGCTGCGCCCGGTCGCGTTGATTCCCCGCCTATATCGAGCAGATCCGCGCCTTCGGCAATCAGTGCGCGAGCATGCGTAAGTGCATGTTTTAATTCAATAAATTTTCCGCCGTCCGAGAACGAATCCGGCGTGACATTGACCACACCCATGATCAGCGGGCGCGTTAGCGGGAGGGTGTATTTACCGCATTGCAGGAACATCGTGAACCAGTAAACAAGTGAACAAATGAACGGGTGAACGCGTGAACGAGAAACCGCAGCCTTGCGGTGTTACCCATTCACTCGTTCACCCGTTCACACGTTCACGAATTTTGTTGACCTACGTCTCCGCCGCCGGCGCCGCGGGCGCTGCCGCGCTAGGCGGCGTGTTCTCGTTGGGCGGCGGCACTGCCGATTGCAGCGGTTTGGGCGGACGCGGCGCACGGCCTTCCATGATGTCCTTGATCTGATCCGCGTCTATGGTTTCCCATTCCATCAGAGCCTTGGTCATCGCCTCGACCTTGTCGCGACTGTCTTCGATAATCTTGCGCGCAACCGCGTATTGCTGATCGATGATGCGGCGGATTTCCATATCGACTTTTTGCAGCGTCGATTCGGACATGTTTTTGTGCGTGGTTACCGAGCGGCCGAGGAACACTTCGCCCTCGTTCTCGCCGTACACCATCGGCCCCATCGAATCGGACATGCCGAAACGCGTCACCATGTCGCGCGCCAACTGCGTGGCGCGTTCAAAGTCATTGGATGCGCCGGTGGAAATGTCATGCACAAACAACTCTTCGGCAATGCGACCGCCAAACAGAAAACTGATCTGCGCCAGCATCTGGTTTTTATACTGGCTGATGCGATCTCGTTCCGGCAACACCCAGGTCAGCCCCAGTGCGCGGCCCCGCGGAATGATGGTCACCTTATGTACCGGATCAATGCCCGGCAGCGACACGCCGACAATCGCATGGCCCGACTCATGATATGCGGTGGCGCGTTTTTCCTCCTCGGTGATCACCATCGATTTGCGTTCAGCGCCCATGAAAATCTTGTCCTTGGCGCGCTCGAAATCGTCCATGTCCACCAGGCGCTTGTTGCCGCGCGCGGCGAACAGCGCCGCTTCGTTCACCAGATTCGCAAGATCCGCGCCCGACATACCCGGCGTGCCGCGCGCAATAATTTCGGCTTTCACATCGGGCGCGATCGGCACTTTACGCATATGCACCAGCAGAATCTGCTCGCGGCCGCGGATATCCGGCAGCGGCACGACGACTTGGCGGTCAAAGCGGCCCGGACGCAACAACGCCGGATCGAGTACATCGGGCCGGTTGGTCGCGGCGATCACGATCACCCCGGCGTTGGGCTCAAAACCATCCATCTCCACCAGCAATTGGTTCAGCGTTTGTTCGCGCTCGTCGTTACCGCCGCCGAGACCCGCGCCGCGTTGACGGCCCACCGCGTCGATCTCATCGATGAACACAATGCACGGCGCGTGCTTTTTGGCGTTCTCAAACATGTCGCGCACGCGTGCCGCGCCCACGCCGACGAACATTTCGACGAAATCCGAGCCCGAAATTGAAAAGAACGGCACTTTCGCCTCGCCCGCAATCGCGCGCGCCAGCAATGTTTTACCGGTGCCGGGGCTGCCCACCATCAGCACGCCGCGCGGGATACGCCCACCGAGCTTCTGGAATTTTGACGGATCACGCAAAAATTCCACCAGTTCGGCGACTTCTTCCTTCGCCTCTTCGCAGCCCGCGACATCGGCAAAGGTTACCGTGTTGTTGGATTCGTCGAGCATGCGCGCCTTGCTCTTGCCGAACGAAAACGCGCCGCCGCGTCCGCCGCCCTGCATCTGCCGCATGAAGAATATCCACACGCCGATCAAGAGCAGCATCGGGAACCATGAAATGAATACCTGCGCGAGAAAGCTTTGCTCCTCTTCAGCCTTGGCCTCGACGATTACGCCCGCCTTGAGCAGATCGCTCACCAGCCAGATGTCGGAAGGTGCGAAGGTGGTGAATTTTTCACCGCTCTGCTTGACGCCTTTCACCACGCGCCCTTCGATCATGACCTTGGCGATGCGTCCCTGTTTCACCTCGTCGATGAACTGCGAGTATTCCATCGGCTTTTGCGCGGCTTTTTGCCCGCCCACCTGATTGAACACCGTCATCAGCACGAGTGCTATGACCAGCCAGATTGCTACCGTTTTTACCATATTATTCAATGCTGCTCCTCGCCACGCACAAGCATGGCATTACAAAAACACACAGCCTTCCATTTCCGCTTGTTCCACCACGCCCACCAGAATCATCCGGTTTCGCTAGGTCTTTCAATTCTAAACGTTTTTCAGCATATCCGCAGCCCGGAATACCGCCGCTAAATCGTATTTTTCAGACCCTTGCCCAGTAAATACACCTCGCGCGACCCTTTGCGTGATGCGTCCGGCTTGCGCGTCTGCACCTGCAAGAACACCGCGCGCATGGCGGTGACGAAATCATCGAAGCCCGCGCCGTGAAACACTTTGACCAGAAAATTCCCCTGCGGTTTCAAATGCTTTGCCGCGAAATCCAGCGCCAGCTCCACCAAACCGATGAGCCGCGCCTGATCCACCTGTGCGATACCGCTGATATTGGGGGCCATGTCCGAAAGCACAAGGTCTACCCGCTCGCCAGCCAGCGCCTGCTCCACCGCCGCCAAGCCGACATCTGCGGAAAAATCGACTTGAATAAAGGTCACGCCCGCCAAACCGGTCATTTCCAGCAAATCAATTGCGATCACGCGGCCTGCGGGCCCGACAATACGGCCCGCCACCTGCGACCAGCCGCCCGGCGTCGCGCCCAAATCGACCACCAGCATGCCCGGCCTGAGCAGATGGTCTTTCTCGTTGATCTGCTGCAACTTGTAAGCCGCGCGCGACCGCATGCCCTCGGCTGTCGCACGCTTTACGTACGGGTCGTTAACATGCTGCATCATCCACGCTTTACTGGTTCGGGTTCTCGACATCAAGCGTTGTGGATGGTTGGTTGGGATTGCATTTTCTGGGGTACACTGCGCACATGACTGACTCGACCTCTGCTCCACTCACCCCTGCCCGGCGCACCGAACTCAAGGCGCGCGCGCATCATCTTGAAACCGTGGTGATTATCGGCGATGCAGGCATGACGCCTGCCGTATTGCGCGAAATCGATGTGCATCTGAAAAGCCATGAGTTAATCAAAATACGTGTGGCAGGCGACGACCGCGATGCACGCGCCGCCATGATCGACACGGTTTGCGGCGAGCTCAACGCCAGCCTTGTGCAGCATATCGGAAAAACACTGATTGTGTTCAGACCAAAACCGCCGGAATCCGCCACCAAGGCCAAAGGTAGCAAAGCTAGCAAAGGTAGCAAAGGCGCCCGCGCTGGCGTGATGCCGTCAAAACGTAAACACGCCGCACGTAAAGGCCCGCGCCGCACCAAGCGAAGCTATCAGGGATCGAAGTAAGCAGCGGTGGGGTTACGCCAAACGCTAAACGTACTTAACATCCAGAATTTCATACTCACGCACGCCACCGGGCGCCCGCACTTCGGCCACATCCCCGGCTGATTTTCCGATTAACGATCGCGCGATGGGCGAATTGATGGAAATCTTTCCCTGCTTGATATCGGCCTCGTCCTCACCCACGATCTGGTAGGTCACTTTCAGGCCTTTTTCAACGTCTTCGAGATCCACGGTCGCGCCGAACACGCAGCGACCGTCCGCATCCAGCGTCTTCGGGTCGATGATCTCTGAATTGGAAATCTTGCCGTCGAGATCGGCGATGCGCCCCTCGATAAAACTCTGCCGTTCCTTGGCCGCGTGATATTCGGCGTTTTCCGACAAATCGCCGTGCGCCCGCGCTTCCGCAATGGCGGCAATAATGGCCGGACGTTGCACCGTTTTCAGATCGCGCAGTTCGACGCGCATTCTTTCCGCACCGCGTACGGTTAAGGGCACTTTATTCATGTTTTCCTCCGACGGCTACGCAGCAGCCAATCGCTTGTGAAGATTTTGCACCGCGTAGGCATGCAACTCGCGCGCTTCCGCCATGCCTGCGCAGGCGGCACGCGCGCCCGCGATGGTGGTATACACCGGCACGCGATGTTGCAAGGCGGCACGCCGGATCGCGTAGGAATCCTTGATCGCCTTGCGCGATTCCTCGACCGTATTCACCGCCAGCACAACCTCGGCGTTTTTCATCATATCGACGATATGCGGGCGACCCTCGGCCACCTTGTTGATCGGCATGCATTTGAGCCCCGCCGCCGTCAGCGCATTCGCCGTGCCGCGCGTGGCCACCAGTGTAAATCCCAGCGCATCCAGCGCGCGGCCGATCTCTACCGCGCGCGGTTTGTCGCCATCGCGCACGCTGATGAACACCTTGCCCGACTCCGGCAGTTTTTCGCCCGCCGCCATCTGTGATTTCACAAACGCTTCGCCGAACGTTTCGCCCACGCCCATCACTTCGCCGGTGGATTTCATTTCCGGACCGAGGATGGTATCCGCGCCGGGGAATTTAATGAACGGGAACACCGCCTCTTTAACCGAAAAATACGGCGGCACGACTTCATGCGTAACATTTTGTTCTAAAAGGGTTTTTCCGGCCTGGCAGCGAGCGGCAATTTTCGCCAGCGGCAGGCTGGTGGCTTTGGATACAAAAGGCACCGTGCGCGAGGCACGCGGATTTACCTCCAGCACATACACCACGTCAGCATCGCCATTTTTCTGAATCGCGAACTGCACGTTCATCAGTCCCACCACATTCAAACCCTTGGCCATCAATACGGTCTGGCGGCGCATTTCCGCCTGCAATTCCGCCGATAACGAAAACGGCGGCAGCGAACACGCCGAGTCACCCGAATGCACGCCCGCCTGTTCGATATGCTCCATCACGCCGCCGATAATCACCTGCTTGCCATCCGACACCGCATCCACATCGACTTCGATCGCGTCGTTCAAAAAGCGATCCAGCAGCACCGGCGAATCGTTCGATACCTTCACCGCCTCGCGCATATAACGCTCAAGGTCTTCTTTCTGATGCACGATTTCCATCGCGCGTCCGCCGAGCACATACGACGGGCGCACCACCAGCGGGTAGCCGATTTCTTCCGCCGCCTGCAACGCCTTGGCGGCACTGCGCACCGTTCGATTGGGCGGCTGCTTCAATTTCAGCTTGTGCAGCAGTTTCTGGAAGCGCTCGCGATCTTCGGCGACATCAATCGAATCCGGCGTGGTGCCGATAATCGGCACGCCGTTCGCCTCAAGGGCGCGCGCGAGCTTCAACGGCGTCTGCCCGCCAAACTGCACGATCACACCGAAGGGCTTTTCGATATGCACGATTTCCAGCACGTCTTCGAGCGTGACAGGTTCGAAATACAGACGATCCGACGTATCGTAATCGGTGGAAACGGTTTCGGGATTGCAGTTGACCATGATGGTTTCAAAGCCATCTTCACGCAATGCCAGCGCCGCATGTACGCAGCAGTAATCGAACTCGATGCCCTGCCCAATGCGATTCGGCCCGCCGCCCAACACCATAATTTTTTTGCGCTGGGTCGGTTGCGACTCGCATTCCTCTTCATACGTGGAATACATGTAAGCCGTGTTGGTGGCGAATTCTGCGGCGCAGGTATCCACGCGTTTGTACACCGGACGCACGCCCAGCACATGCCTGCGATTGCGCACATCGGTTTCAGTGGATTTCAGCAGGTGCGCCAGCCGCCGGTCGGAAAAACCCTTGCGCTTCAAGCGGCGCATTTCATCCGCGTCGATATTCACCAACTGCTGATCGTCGAGCACCATCTCGATATCGATCAGGTCTTTGATCTGCGCCAGGAACCACGGATCAATATGCGTTAGCGCGTACACTTCTTCCAGCGTAAAGCCGCACTCGAAGGCGTCGCCCACGTACCAGATACGATCCGGCCCCGGTCGGCCCAGTTCGGCCTCGATCACTTCGCGGTCGCGCGTGCGCTGATTAAAGCCATCGACGCCGACTTCCAGTCCGCGCAACGCTTTTTGCATCGACTCCTGAAAAGTGCGGCCCATCGCCATCACTTCGCCCACGGATTTCATCTGCGTGGTCAAACGGTCATCGGCCGAGGGAAATTTCTCGAACGCGAAGCGCGGAATTTTCGTAACCACGTAATCAATCGTCGGCTCGAACGACGCCGGCGTAGCGCCCCCGGTGATGTCATTGCGCAACTCATCCAGCGTGTAACCCACCGCCAGCTTCGCCGCCACCTTGGCAATCGGGAAGCCGGTCGCCTTCGACGCCAGCGCGCTGGAACGCGACACGCGCGGATTCATCTCGATGATGACCATGCGCCCGTCCTTCGGGTTGATGCCGAACTGCACGTTGGAGCCGCCGGTTTCCACCCCGATCTCGCGCAAACACGCGATCGAGGCATTGCGCATGATCTGGTATTCTTTGTCGGTCAGCGTCTGCGCCGGCGCCACGGTGATCGAGTCGCCGGTATGCACGCCCATCGCATCCAGGTTTTCAATCGAGCAAATGATGATGCAGTTGTCCAGACGGTCACGCACCACTTCCATCTCGAATTCTTTCCAGCCGATCACCGATTCTTCGATCAGAATTTCGTGGGTGGGGCTGGCATCGATGCCGCGCTCCACAATGGAAACGAACTCTTCCTTGTTATAAGCGATGCCGCCGCCCGTGCCGCCCAACGTGAACGAGGGCCGGATAATCGTCGGATAACCCACCATCGCCTGCACTTGCAGCGCTTCGTCCAGCGAGTGCGCCAGCGCGGAGCGCGGGCTGTCGAGGCCGATTTTCGCCATCGCTTTTTTGACTTTCTCGCGATCCTCGGCTTTATCGATGGCTTCTTTCGACGCGCCGATCATTTCCACGCCGTATTTTTCCAGCACGCCGTGTTTGGCGAGATCCAGCGCGCAGTTCAGCGCCGTTTGCCCGCCCATGGTGGGCAGCAGCGCGTCGGGCTTTTCAATGGCGATGATTTTTTCCACCATCTGCCAAGTGATCGGCTCGATGTAGGTCGCGTCCGCCATATTCGGATCGGTCATGATGGTGGCCGGGTTCGAATTCACCAGCACCACGCGATAGCCTTCCTCGCGCAGCGCCTTGCACGCCTGCGCGCCGGAGTAATCAAACTCGCAGGCCTGGCCAATTATTATGGGCCCCGCGCCGATGATCAGTATGCTTTTTATGTCGCTTCGTTTTGGCATGGCTGAGTGAACGGGTGAACGGGTGAACGAGTGAACGGGTAACCCCCTTCACGGCGGGGTTACTCGTTCACTCGTTCACTCGTTCACTTGTTCACGCCTTTCATCAATTCAATAAACCTATCAAACAAGTAAGCAACCTCATGCGGCCCCGGACTCGCCTCCGGATGCCCCTGAAAACAAAACGCCGGTGTGTCGGTGCGCGCAAAACCTTGCAGGCTGCCGTCAAACAACGACACATGCGTTACACGGCAATTCGCTGGCAGCGTTTTTGCATCCACCGCAAAGCCGTGATTCTGGCTGGTAATCATCACCCGGCCGCTATCCAAATCCTGCACCGGATGATTCGCGCCGTGATGGCCGAATTTCATCTTGATGGTTTGTGCGCCGCTGGCAAGCCCCATCAACTGGTGCCCGAGGCAGATGCCGAACAGCGGCACATTTTTTCCCAGCAGTTCGCGAATAGCGGTAATCGCGTAATCGCAAGGCTCCGGGTCGCCGGGGCCGTTGGACAAAAACACACCGTCGGGTTTTAACGCCAGCACGTCTTTGGCCGGCGTTTGCGCGGGCACCACGGTCAGCTTGCAGCCACGCGCCGCCAGCATGCGCAGGATGTTGCGCTTCACACCGAAATCATAAGCGACGACGTTAAATTTCGCTTCAGCGAGCTTGCCGTAGCCTTTGCCCAGCGTCCAACTCGTTTCATCCCATTCGTAATTTTTGGTGCAGCTAACCACCTTGGCGAGATCCATGCCCTTCAAACCGGGGAAATCCTGCGCAGCTTTTAACGCGACTTTTTCGTCCACCTTGCCGGCGATGATGCAACCTTCCTGCGCGCCCTTGTCACGCAGAATACGCGTCAGTTTGCGTGTATCGATATTAGCGATCGCCACCACGTTTTCACGTTTGAGATATTCTTCCAGCGTCCACTTCATACGGAAATTCGACGCGAGCAACGGCAAATCGCGGATCACCAAGCCGGCCGCGTAAACGCGATCCGACTCCACATCTTCGTCGTTCGCGCCGGTGTTGCCGATGTGCGGGTAAGTCAGCGTAACGATCTGCCGGCAATACGACGGATCAGTGAGGATTTCCTGATACCCGGTCATCGCGGTGTTAAACACCACCTCGCCGGCGGACAAGCCATCAGCACCGATCGACATGCCACGAAATACCGGACCGTCCTTGAGTACGAGGATCGCGGGCGTACGTGGTGACACGGCAACCTCCTGATTTTACGAGTGTATTTTCAACACTAGATATGAA
>CAMDDY010000060.1 GCA_945893125.1 Bordetella parapertussis | reverse complement strand
TCGAAGGTGAGGTTGGAATACAGTCCCTGGTTGATCGTAAGCGCGTTTGCCGCAAGCAGCAGCGTGTAGCCGTCAGGCGGCGCTTTGGCTACGACCTCCGTTCCGATGTTGCCGTTCGCGCCGCCGCGATTCTCCACGAGCACTGGCTGCTTCCACACTTCCGTGAGCTTCTGCCCGATCAGGCGCGCCACGACATCCGAGGTGCCGCCGGGCGGATAGGGCACGATCCAGCGGATCGGTTTTGCCGGGTACTCCTGAGCCGTGACTGCTGCGGGCGCGAGCGCCGCCGAGAGCCCGGCGAGCACGAGCGAACAGCGAGAAATGAAACGATCGAGCCGCAACATGACTCTCCTCAATTTGAATGTGTTCTGTGCGCTTGACTGCGTACCGCGCGCGTTACGTAACGCCTTCGCGACGCAGACGCTGGAGATCTTCAGGCCCCACGTCGCACAGATCGCGCAACAGAGCATCGGTGTTCTCGCCGAGCAGCGGCGGTCGTTCAAGCGCCACGCGTGAATTACGCAGCTTGACCGGGCAGCCGATCGTTTGCGTTATTCCGCGCCCCGGGTATTCCATATCGAGAATCATTTCGCGCTCGCGCAGGTGCGGGTCGTTCAATAGATCGTGTGCGTCCTGGCACGCGCCGCAAGGTATGCCTGCCGCGCCGAGAATTTGCATGACCTCGTGCTTGGTCCGCTGGTGCGTCCAGTCTGAAATAATCGCATCGACGGTCTCACGCGCCGCCCAGCGTTTCTCCTCGGTGCAATAGCGCGGATCGTCTACGAGGTCCTCGCGCCCAATTGCCCGCGCGAAAGCCGGCCACATCCGATCGCGCGCAAATACATAGACGTAATCGTTTGGTCCGCCCGCCCGGCACTTGTAGACATTTCCGGGCACACAGTGATGAAGCTGGTTTCCTGTGCGGGCGGGCACATGTCCATGCCGCAGGTGCTCGCGCATGTTAACGCGCATGAGATTCGCGACCGCGTCCTGCATCGACACTTCGACGAAGTCGCCGCGTCCGGTGCGATGGCGATGCTCAAGCGCGGCAAGTATGCCGATGGCGCAATGCATGCCGGTGCCGCTATCGCCGATTGCAGCCCAGGTGAACGTCGGCGGGGAATCGGCATACCCGCTCGCGCACATGGCCCCCCCCATTGCCTGCGCGACCGGCTCGAAACTCTTATAGCCGCTGTAGGGTCCGTAAGTGCCGAACCCTTTGATGCTGGCGTAGACGAGCCGTGGGTTCATTTCGCAAAGCGTGTCATACCCGAAGCCAAGGCGTTCCAGCGCGCCGGGCGCAAAGTTTTCCACGAGAACGTCGCACTGCGCGATGAGCTTGCGAAAAAGCGCCTTGCCATCGTCGGTCTTGAGGTTAAGCGCAAGACTTTTCTTGTTGGCATTGAGCAGCAGGAAAAACAAGCTATCCGCGTCAGGAATATCGCGCGCGTTAGTCCTGGCTTCATCGCCTTTGCCAGGCTGCTCGAGTTTGATCACCTCGGCACCGAGCCACGCCAGAATCTGCGTACAGGCCGGACCGGCCTGGTTGTGCGTCATGTCCAGGATGCGGATGCCCTCCAGAGCGCTGCTCATATGTTTCCTTTCTCATATCGCCGACCATGCGTGAAAGGACGATTAGAGCATGCGCGACGCCCCGCGACAATTCGAAATGTTGTGGCCACTATCGAGTCTATCGATGGGAACCAAGGGCTGCTATACTTAGCGACTTAAATAATGGCGCATAATTTTGCCAACTGTCGATTGGGCTTTGCCCAGAGGTTGAAGCGCTCTTGCACGGCTTCGACGACATGGTCGAGAGTTGGGAAGTGGCGATTGTGGGTCGCCAACCGACGGGTGAGTTTCCAAACCCGCTCGACTGGATTGAGTTCGGGACTGTATGGCGGCAAGAACATGAGTGTGAGCGCCTTGCGGCGTGCGTGTAACCAAGGCTGGAGCATGCGGGCGTGGTGGTACTTGGCATTATCCAGCACCAAAACGAGGCGTTTGTCGCGAGAGCGATGTTTGAGCAGTCGCATCAAAAAACGCTAGAAGGATTTGCGCAGTCGAAATCCCATCTGCCCGAACAACCGCTGACATTGGCGCGTTCCCAACACGATCCGATAACTCTGGCGCAAATGTTCGGTCAGGAGCTTGCCGTCCCACAGGGTCTGGGCAAATCCGAATTCACGCGGGCTGCGCCGCAAGTCGCGCTCCAGGGATTGCCAATGCACATCGGTCAATCGACTCGGTCGCCCAGATCGCTCGCCTTCCTGCAATCCGGCAAATCCGATTTCCTCGAATCGATTAACCCAGCGCTGCACCGTGCGCTCGCTCTCGTTGAGCCACAGCGCTGCCTGACGCGCACTCATGCCGTTAGCCACCAGCAATACGCCATGCAGCCGGTGATCGTACCGGGACTCATCGTTGCGCTCAATTTCTTGACCTATGGCGATACTCATCACTTCTGTGTCGCTGATTTCCAATTTCCTCATAACGGCAACTCCTCGCAACAATGGAGACGCCGTAATTGTAGCAGAATAATACGTCATTACTTATGGCGCTATGTATAATAGGGAGTGTATGAGCGTTCGGGACGGAAATGAAACGTAACAGGGATAGTCAGCTTTTGGCCGATTTGAGCCGGTCAATTTTAGAGCTAAAATCGCACAATAATCCGTTTATTCATAGATTTAACGGTTTTTCTTTGGGCTAGAGCTAGGCGGCGACTCTTCAAGCGAGGTTGTAAGCATAGGCATTGGCCCGGAAAACGACCGCGCGTCCCGGGTAAGGCGTTGAACGCGCGGTCGTGCCAGCGCAGCTAGACTTCCGTCTGTTCCGATATCTCAAGCGCGTCATCAACCTCGATTCCAAGGTATCGGACGGTGCTTTCGAGCTTGCTATAGAATTGCCGTTGGGCTGCAAAGCCCAACACGACACGCGCCGCGATGCACAGTGACCGTTGGTTTGCAACCGACGTTTGTGTTGGGCTTCGCACGCAGGCTCAGCGCCAACCTACAGTAGCTTGTTTAGTGCCGGATTACGATTTCAGGAAAGGTCGCATGGGACAACCCATAGAATCGCTCGCCAAATTTGTCGCCGAAACCCGCTGGGAAGACATCCCCGCGCCGGTGCGACAGCACGCGAAGCTGGTACTGCTCGACACCATCGGCGTGATTCTCGCTGGCTCGGTGCGGCCGGAAGTCGCCGCGTTACGCAGCCGCATGGGCGCCACCGCCGGCGCGGGCGCCACGGTCTATGCGCCGGGCACGCCCACGCATGACCCGCGCACCGCCGCGTTGCTGAACGGCATCGCGGGGCGCGCGATTGAGTTGTGCGAAGGCTTGCGGCTCGCCTCTGGGCAGCCGGCGATGCAGATTCTGCCGGGCCTGCTCGCGGTGGGCGAACATGCGCGCGCCGGCGGCAAAACGCTGCTCACCGGGCTGGTGTTGGGTTATGAAGCGGGCGCGCGCTTTGGCATGGCGTTTACGCCGCGTCCGCTGGCGCACCAGAACGGGCAGGCGATGTTGCTGGCTGCTGCTGCCGCGGGCGCGCGTATGCGCGGCCTCGATGCGGCGGGTGTGAGTCTCGCCATGCGTATATCAGCGGTGATGATGATGACGCCGAGCTATACCAACACCGGCGCGGGTGCTACCGCGCTCAACGTCGCCGGCGGCATGGCGGGCTTTGCCGGCGCGTTTGCGCCCGACCTCGCGGCTGCCGGTTTTGAAGCGCAGGCGGACGCCATCGAACAGGCGTTGGGGCAAATGGTCGGCGACGGCTTCAAAACCGAACACCTGCTCGACGAACTCGGCACGCGCTGGGAAATCACGCGCAATTATTTCCGCCTGTATGCGTGCTGCAATCCGATCCATCCTGCGCTCGACGCGTTGAAGGCGGTGCTCGCAGAATTGCGCCCCAAAGCAGAGGACATCGAGCGCATCGACTTCGCGACCTATCGATTTGCCTCGGTGATGTGCAATCCGAATCCGTCGAATTATTTTGCTTCGAAATATTCATTGCCGCACGCGGCGGCGGTGATGGTGGTGCGTGGCCGCGCGCAGCACGCGGATATTGACGACAGCGCATTGCTTGATCCGGCAATCACCGCGTTGCGTGCGCGCGTGAGTGTGGTTGAAGACCCGGAAATGAGCGCAAGGGTGCCGAAGTCAAAACCCGCGCGCGTGACGGTGACGTTGAAGGACGGCCGCACCGCAACGCACGCCTGCGAAAGTCATGAAGGGGACTTCAACCAGCCGTATCCCGAAGCGCGGCTGCGCGAAAAATTCCGCGCGCTCGCGGGCCATGTGCTTGATGCGCAGGGTGTTGCGCGTATCGAGCAGGCGATTGGTCAGTGTGAAGAATGGGCGAACGTCGGTGATTTCACCGCACTACTGCGAAATAAATAATATTGTTTAAAAACAAGATGTTACATATGTTCGATTTAGTGATACGCAGCGATCAGGTGGTGACGCCGGCAGGGGTCGCGGCCTGCGACCTTGCGATTCAGGGCGAGAAGATTGTTGCGGTGGGCGCTGCGGGTTCCTTCGGCGCCGACACCACGAAACACCTGATCGACGCCACCGGAAAAATCGTCATGCCCGGCGGCATTGATCCGCATGTGCATCTGAAATGGTATTCGCCGCATCCGGATGGCAGCGTCACGTATACCGATCCGCCGTCGGTGGTGGGCCGTGCTGCGTTGTACGGCGGCACCACGACGATGATCGATTTCGTGCGCTGGACGCACGGCAAAACCATACAGCAGGCTATCGACGAGCGGCACCGCGACTGGACCGGCCAGTGCCAATGCGATTACAGCTTTCATGTGATGGTCGAGGGCGCGCTGCCGCCGGAACTGTTTGGCCAACTCGCTGAAGTGCTGCGCGCGGGTTATCCGACGGTGAAGCTCTTTACCACCGATATCACGCCCAGCCGGCGCGGGCGCATGGTCGATTTCGGCGACATCTGGGAAGTGTTCAAGGTGGTGGCCGACGCGCGCGGCCTGTGCGTGATTCACGGTGAAGACAACGATATCGTGATGCATATGTACGACAAACTCATCCGCGAAAATCGCGCGGCGTTTGCCAACATGGCCGAAGTGCATAACGCCATGTCCGAAGATCTGTCGTTCCGCCGCGTGCTGGGGCTGGCGAAAAACGTGCCGGGCATCGCGCTGTATTTCATGCATGTCAGCGCGGCATTTGGCGTCGAAGCGATACGCGAGGCGCGCGGACGCGGCCTGCCGGTGTACGGCGAGACGCTGCATCAATACCTGATGTACACCTCGGAAGATTACAAGCGCCCCAACGGCCAGATCTATCACACCTATCCGTCGATCAAGGCGCAGTCGGATCAGAATGCGCTGTGGGCCGGCACGCTGGACAACACCATCCACACCGTAGCCACCGACGAAGTGTGCTGCTCGCTGAAAGACAAGGTTCAGGGCAAACGGGTGGACGATGCCACCGGCGGCAACGTCGGCGTGGAGCCGCGGGTGTCGCTGATGTACTCCGAAATGGTGGGGCGGCGCGGCTACTCGCTCGAACGTTTCGTCGATCTGGTATCGACCAACGCGGCGAAAATCATGGGCCTGTACCCGCGCAAGGGTGCGCTTGCCGTCGGCTCGGACGCCGATATCGTGGTGCTCGATCCGTCGCGGCGCTTTGTGCTGACCAAGGAGATGCTGCACGAATCCGATTACTCGCCGTGGGAAGGTCACGAAATGCTGGCGTGGCCGACGACCACGGTGCTGCGCGGCAAAGTGGTGGTCGATGGCGGCAAGTATATTGGCGAACTGAAAGACGGCAAGTTTTTGCCGCGCAAGATATCGGAAGACATCCGTAGCGGCGCGATGTTGTGAGCGTTCTTGTTACCCCGGAAGACGAATCGCTGCGCGCGTTTCTCGCGGAAAGTCTGGCGCTGTGGCAGGTGCGCGGCACGGCGCGGTTGGGTGTTGCTCCCGTCGTCGTGGAGATAGGCGCTGACAACGGCGCCGTGGTGTGGGTGGAGCGCGCGGATGATGACACGCCCTTCCGGTGGTTCGTGCGCTGGCGCGCGGCAGGTGATGCGCCCGGCGGCGTGCGTGAGTTGCGTCCGCGCGCGTGTAGCTCGATCGTAGGTGTGCTCGCGGCGGTGCGCGAGGCGCTGGGGGTGGAGCGGGGGAGTGCGGTGCGGGTGGTGGCGGCGCCGGAGAACGCATGATGGCTCGACCACGAAAAATCCGTAGGATGGGTGCAACCCATCACAAACACGGTTGCCATGCGCCCGCGTCGGTGCGGATATTTTTGCTGTGATGGGTTTCACCCATCCTACGGGCTAATCGCACCCCAATGATCCCCGTCTCCATCATCACCGGCTTTCTTGGCAGCGGCAAAACCACGCTGCTCGCGCGTCTCATGCGCGATCCGGCTATGGGGCGCACTGCGGTCATCATCAATGAGTTCGGCGCGATCGCGCTGGATCACGATCTGATTGAAACCAGCGAAGAGAGTTTCATTCAACTCTCCAACGGTTGCCTGTGCTGCAATGTGCGCAGCGATCTCACGCTGACACTCGGCGATCTGGCGGCGCGGCGCGCACAGGGAACCGTGCCGCCGTTCGAGCGCGTGGTGATCGAGACCAGCGGTCTGGCCGACCCCGCGCCGATTTTGCATGCGCTGATGACCGACCGTGATTTGAGTGGTGTCTACGCGCTCGACGGCGTGATTACGACGGTTGATGCGTTGCTGGGTCTGGCGACTCTGGATCAGCACGAGGAATCGCGGCGTCAGGCGGCGGTGGCCGACCGCATTGTCATTACCAAAACGGATATCGACGGCGTGCGGACAGATGCCCTCAAAAAGCGTCTCGCCCTCATCAACCCCGGCGCGCAAATGGTCGAAGCTGCGAGCGGTGTGATCGCGCCTTCAGTGCTGTTCGATTGCGGCTTTTACGATGTCGCCGGAAAACACCCGGATGTCAGCGCGTGGCTTGCGCATGAATCCGATTCCTCCGGCACCGCGCACGATCATCACCACGCGCACACCGGCGACATCGCGAGCTTTTGCATCGTGCGTGAAGCGCCACTGCACGCGGTGACGCTGACCTTGCTGCTTTCCGCGCTCGCCGAAAACTGCGGCAGCGATTTGCTGCGGATGAAGGGCATCGTCAATGTGCGCGAGAACCCGCAGCGCCCCGCCGTGATCCACGGCGTGCAGCACGTGTATCACGCGCCGGTGTGGCTGCCGCGCTGGCCCTCGGCGGACCAGCGCACACGCATGGTGTTTATCGGACGCAACCTCCGTGTATCGTGGGTGCGCGCCTTGATCGAACTGCTTGATGCGGAGGTGGCAGTGGTGGCGGCGGAAACCGCGAAGCGGTCATTTGCCTGACGTAAGGGGTGTTACCCCGGCAATCCCATCATCCCCGCCCACCACTGAAGTTTGCCGCCCGACTCGATGTCGTATTTGCGCGCAAACGTAAGCTTGCCGTCGCCGCCAATGCGGAACACGGTCAATGCGGCCGGGGCCGCGCGCACGTCATTACCTTCACGTACCCACATGTCGCGAATGTTCGCGCTCACCAGCAGCCGGCCGCTGGGGTCGATGCCGAGCGTGCGCACATGGTGCGTGAGCGGATCGACGCTCTGGATGCGCGTGGGTTCGCCGGTGGTTTGATCGATGGCGAACACCGCGATGCTGTTTTCGCCGCCGGTGAAGACCTTTTTGCCGTTGAAATCCGCCGTGCTGTCGGCGCGATTGGCGATGTACAAAAAGCGTCCGTTCGGATGGAAATGAATCGCGCTGTTGGTCTGGTGAAATTGCGGATCGTGTTTGGCCGCGAGGGTGGTTTTCACGAACAGGGGTTTTGCGATAACGCTGTCGCCGTCGATGCGATGCATGTGCAGTTCGTTCTGGCTTTCCACGTTGACGTACATCCACGGCTGCGACGGATGAAAATCGACGTGGCGCGGGCGGTAATCCAGGCCGCCTTTGCCGACGGCATCAACCGATTGCAACGGCGTCAACTGGCCCTCCTTGAAGCCGAACACCTTGATCGCGCCGGGGTCTTCCGGCTTGCCGGGGCGGGCGTCGTTGCCGCGCGCCGGAAAAAGAATGATGCGATTCGACGGCGCGGCGACCACCTGATGCGCGTAAACGCCGACATCGACTGGCGTGGTTTGCGCGACCTGCGCGCCGATGGTGCCGTCGGCGTTGATGCGATGCACGGTGATGTTGCTCGGATTGGAAAAAGCCGACAGCGCATAGTTGCCGCTGCGGTCGAGGCAGTGATGAATGGGGCGCGAGGGCAGCGGCTGCGGCTCGCCGTGCAGCGCCAGCGCGCCGTTGGCATCGACGCGCACCGCGCACAGGCAATGCACCTTGCCCTTGTCCGGCGTGTTGCCCGAAGGCGCGTCGCTGGTGGAGACCGTCAAATACTTGCGCGAGGGATGCTGCCACACGTACTGCACCTTGGAGGGCAGCGTGACCGAACCGCGCCGTGTCAGTGTGGCCGCTTCGACATCCACATCGAAATGCGTGAGTTGTTCGCCGACGCTTTGGTATAACGCGGTGGGTGTGTTGCTCATGAGGAATCCTTAGAAAAAATTCAATAAAACCAAATGGTTATGGTGTGTAACGTGCGCAGTACGCACGACCTTCGCTTGCGGTAAACCGAGACTACGAATCGTGCGCACAGCGCACGCTACGGATGCAATGGGTTTTTGCATGAACGTTTACTGGGTTGCAGGCGGCGCAACCGATAAACCCTTCACGCCGCTTTTTTCAATCCACTGCGCGACCAGACCTTTCGCTTTGACGTCTTCGACAAATTCACGCAGGTACGCCGCGCCCGCGTCGCGGCCTCGGACGGTGCCGACGGTGTGCCGCACTACGCTGAAGTTGCCGTCGAGTATGCGCGAGCCGGGTTGCGTGGGCGCGAAATCCAGCAACGCCGGTTTAAGCCCGGCGAGTGCTTCGAGCTTTTCGGCGGCGAAATGCTTGAAGGTGGCGGCGGTGCCCGCCACCGGCACCAGCGTTGCCTGCTTGATAGTACGACGCAAAAACAAATCGTAAGCACTGTTGGCGCCGACGGCGATGCGCACGCCCGGCCGATCCACGTCCGTCACGCGCAGCAAAGGCGAGCCCGCTGGCACGAGGTAGGTGGCTTCAATTTCCGTCAGCGGCGTGGCAAAGGCAATTTCTTTGGCGCGTTGCGGCTCGTCGCCCAGCACCGAGATATCCCACGCGCCGGTTCTGACGGCATCCGCCGCGCTGCCCGCTGATTTGTAAACGATGATTTCCAGCGGCACGTTAAGCCGTCTCGCCAGCTCGCGCGCGAGCTCGACCGCCACGCCGCCTTGTTCGCCGTTGGGGCCAAGGGTGGTGAGCAACGTGTTCTAGAAATTGATGCCCGCGCGCAGCTTGCCGGTGGGCGCCAGTTCGGCGCGCGCCTGTGGTGATAGGGCAGGCGCGGGCGGCGTGGTTGCGCACGCCGCGAGGAAGCCCGTTAATAACGTCAGCAACAACACCGCGGCAAGTCTGCGCATGGTCATTCTCCTGTGTGATTACTTCTCTGCCGGCGCCGCCGACAACCCCTGCACGCCGCTTTTTGCGATCCACTGCGTCACCAGCCCTTCGGCCTTTACTGCTTCCACAAAGGCGTGCAAATACGCTGCGCCCGCTTCGCCACGTGCGCGCGGCGTGCCCGCAGTGTGACGCACCACCATGAAACGTCCATCGAGTATGCGCGCGCCGGGATATTCGGCAACGCATTTGACCAACTCGGTTTTAAGACCTGCCAGCGCTTCGAGTTTTTCGGCAACGAAATGCTTAAAGGCCTCGGCCAGACCCGGGATCGGCACGCGCTGCGCGTGCTTTAGCGTACGAGTCAGGTAAAGGTCGTAACCGCTCTTGGCGCCGAGGGCGATGCGCACGCCGGGTGCATCCACGTCGTCAATTTTTTGCAGCTTGGAACCCGGCGGCACCATATACGTGGCTTCGATTTCGGTGGTGGCGCCGGCGAACGCGATGTCCTTTGCGCGCGCGGGTTCTTCCGCCAGCACCGATACGTCCCACTTGCCGCTGTTGACCGACTCCGCCAATTCCCCGGCCGAGTGATAGGGAATGATCTCAATCGGCACGCCGAGCCGCTTGGCCAGCTCATGCACCAGGTCAACGGCAACGCCGCTTTGTTCGCCATTGGGCCCGAGCTGGGTCAGCAAAGGGTTTTGAAAATTGATGCCCGCGCGCAGCTTGCCGCTGGGGGCAAGTTCCGCGAGTGCGGCGGCCGAGGGAGTGGTCATGTGCGGTATTCCGGGTTGTGTGGGATGGACTCAGATTTAGGTGAGCGCTTCGACAAGTCGAATATCGCGCTCGGCGCCGTTGCCCAGCGCTTTCAGCGCCTCTTGATACCCGGGGCTGTCGTGCGCGGCCTTGGCTTTTTCTAGGCTGTCGAATTCAATCATGGTCACGCGTTCCGTGAGTCCCATTTCGTAGGTTTGTGCTGCCGTGGCGCGCGCTAAAAAACGTCCGCCGTGCGCCTGAATCGCGGCGGGCGCGATCTTGACGTAGGCGGCGAATTTTTCCTGATCCTTGATCGATTTATAGAATGCAATCCAATACGCTTTGGCCATGATGTTCTCCGGTTGTGTGGGATGGGGGACGGCAAGTTTACCGCTATTCAACACGGCACGCGCTTATACTAAACGCCCACAACACAGGGAATTCCATGATTCGGTCTGCGTTAAAAATCGGATTGGCGGTGGCGCTCGCACTGGCGGGCGCGCTGTCGTGCATACAGGCCGCTGCGCAACTGTATGAAGGCGCGCGGCTGATTCCCGGCGACGGTGGTCCGGCAATCGAATCGTCGGCGTTTCTGATCGAGCGCGGCGCGATCACGCGCGTGGGCAAAAAGGGCGAAATCGCCGCACCCGCCGGCGTAACGCGTGTTGATCTGACCGGCAAAACCGTGATGCCCACGCTGATCAGCACGCATGTGCATCCGGGGTTTCAAAAGGGTTTGAGCTACGGCGCGGGCAATTACACGCGCGAAGTCATTTTGAATGATTTGAATCTCGCGCTGTATTACGGCGTGGGCGTGGTGATGTCGCAAGGCATCGAGCGCGGCGATCTGGCGATACAAATGCGCGATGAGCAACTCGCCGGCAAGCTGGGCGGCGCGCGCTTGTTGGTGGCGGGACGAGGCATCGGCGCGCCCAACGCGGGGCCGGGCGCGATGGCGTACAAGGGCATCGCTTATGAAGTCAGCACCGAAGAGCAGATTCGTCAGGCGGTGCGCGAGCAGGCCGCGCGCAAGGTCAACGCGATTAAGATCTGGGTGGATGATCGCGGCGGACGCGCGCCGAGTTTGTCGCCTGAACTCTCTGCTGCCGCGGCCGATGAAGCAAAAAAATACAACCTTCGTGTCAGTGCTCACGTGTATTACTACCGCGACGCGGTTGGTTTGGCCGCCGCCAAGGTGGACAGCTTTGCGCATCTGGTGCGCGACGCGGTGATGGATGAACCGCTGCTCGTCGCCGTGATGCGCAATCGCGTGTTTGTCATGCCCAATATGGGCGGCGGCGAGCGCAATACACATGTGACGCCGCCGGGTTGGTGGAGCGAACCGCACCTCGCGGGCTTGCTGCGCGACACCGCGTCGATTGAGGTGATCGAGCGCATGAAGGGGCTGTTTGCGCCGCGCGATGCCGCCGTGGTGGAACGCGTGCGCGGCATCTATCGCAACGTGCATCAAAACACACGGCGCCTGAACGAAGCCGGCGCGCGCATTATTCTGGGCTGCGACACCGGCTTGCCTGATCATTTTTTTGGTTACGCCGAGCAGCGCGAACTTGAACTCATGGCATCGGCGGGCATGACTACCATGGAGATCATCGTCGCCGCCACCAGCCGTGGCGCGGAATATCTGCAACTGGCCGATTCGGGCGTGCTCGCACCGGGCAAGCGCGCGGATTTTCTGGTGCTGGATGCGAATCCGCTCGACGACATACGCAACACGCGGCGCATCGCGCGCACCTTTATCAAGGGTGTGGAGATTGATCGCGCGGCGTTGAAGGCGTCATTGATTAAATAACGTAAGTATATGTTTTTAAAGGAAGATAATAATGACTAAAAGATGGAAAAACCGCCCCGAAGGTTCCAACTGGGGCGAGTTTGGCGACGACGATCAACACGGCCGCATGAATTACATCACCGCCGAACGACGCTTGGCCGCATTGCAAGAAGTGAAAACCGGGCAGGTGTTCACGCTCTCGCATCCGCTGGATAAACCCGGCGGCACGGTGCTCAATCCGAACCGCAAGCCGCCGGTGTTTCATCCGGTGTTTCGCGGCAAAGAGACTTACTTCAATCTGCCATCGGCGAAAATCGATCCGCGATTCAACGACGTGGGTTCCGACGAAGCGATCATGCTCTACATGCAGTATTCAACCCACTGGGACAGCTTCGCGCACAAGGGCACGATGTTCGATGCCGACGGCGATGGCGTTGAAGAAGCGGTGTCGTACAACGGTTGGCGCATAGTTGATAACGAAGGCCGCGGCTTGCACGGCGCGCTCGGCGCACGCGCGGTATCGGTCGGCGAAATGGCGATGACCGGCGTGCAGGGCCGCGCGGTGATGGTCGATTTGCGTCATCATTTTGGCGATGGCCGCACAGCCGTCACCCATGAAATGCTCGCGAAAGTGATGCGCGACGATAATGTCAGTGTGCAAAAGGGCGACATCCTGTGCGTGCATACCGGGCTGGGGCAGTTGATACGCAATGCCAACGGTAAGCTCGACGACACCATCAAAACCAGTTGTTCCGTGCTGGATGGTTACGACAAACCGCTGCTGGAATGGATTGCCGACAGCGGCATAGCGGCCATCGCGTGCGACAACCTCGCCGTGGAGCGCAGCTCCACACTCGGCGCCGATCCGCGCCTGCCGCATCGCGGCCCGGCGCTGCCGCTGCATGAACATTGTCTGGTAAAGTTAGGCATTCATCTGGGCGAACTGTGGTACCTCACCGAACTGGCGGCATGGCTGCGTGCGAATAAGCGCAGCAGCTTTTTACTCACCGCGCCGCCGTTAAGAATGCCCGGCGCGGCAGGCTCACCGGTGACGCCGGTAGCCACGGTGTAATGTAGGGCGGGAGCCATCCCGCCTTCCGCGATAAACGTAATACTCGTGTTACCCGCATCAATCGCCATACACATATAAAAACAACGAACCAGGAATTTTTCATGCCCGACAACCCGAACCACAACCCAACCTCCCAGCGCGGCTTCGACGTGCTGCGCGACCCGCTGCTGAACAAGGGCACCGCATTCACCGAAAAAGAGCGCGATGCTCTCGGTTTGCGCGGCCTGCTGCCGCCGCACGTGTTGAGCCAATCAGAGCAGGTCGAGCGCGTGCTGATGAACCTGCGCAAGATGACAGACCCGCTCGACAAATTCGTCGCGCTCAATTCGCTGCACGATCGCAATGAAGCGCTGTTTTTTCGCGTGCTGTGCGACCACATCGACGAAATGCAGCCGATTGTTTACACGCCGATCGTGGGCCTGGCGTGCCAGCAATTCGGCAATATTTTCCAGCGTCCGCGCGGCATGTTCATCGGCGCCAATGATCGTGGCAATATCGCGAAGGTGCTGCGCAACTGGCCGTACAAGGCCGGCATTATCGTCGTCACCGACGGCGAACGCATCCTCGGCCTGGGCGATCTCGGCGCCAACGGCATGGGCATACCGGTGGGCAAATTGTCGCTGTACACCGCGTGCGCGGGCATCCATCCGCGGCTGTGCCTGCCGATCACGCTGGACGTGGGCACCAATAACGACGCGCTGCGCAAAGACATGAATTATGTCGGGCTGCGGCAGCGCCGCATCACCGGCGCGGCCTACGACGATTTCATGGAAGAATTCATGGCGGCTACGCAGGAGGTATTCCCCGGCGTGGTGGTGCAGTTCGAGGATTTCGCCAATCACAATGCGTTTCGTCTGCTGGAAAAATACCGTGACCGTGTGTGCACCTTCAACGACGACATACAGGGCACGGCGGCGGTCGCGCTGGCGGGTTTGTTTTCCGCGCTGCGCATCACCGGCGCGCCGTTGTCGGAGCAGCAGATTTTGTTCCTTGGCGCGGGCGAGGCCGCCACCGGCATCGCCGACCTGGTGGTGGCGGCGATGGTGGCACATGGCGTGACGCGCGAGCGGGCCTTGCGCAAGTGCTGGCTGGTCGATTCGCAGGGGTTGGTGGTTCAAAGCCGCGCGAAACTCGCCGAGCACAAACTGACCTACGCGCACGATCATCCGCAGGTGGGCGACTTTTTATCCGCCATCAAAACACTGAAACCCACGGCGATCATCGGCGTATCGGCGGTGGGCGGCACCTTCACGCGCGAAGTGCTCGAGGAAATGGCGCGCATCAACCAGCAGCCGATCGTGTTCGCGCTGTCGAACCCGACCTCGCAGGCCGAATGCACCGCCGAGGAGGCGTATCGCCACACCGGCGGGCGCGCGCTATTCGCCTGCGGCAGCCCGTTCGCCCCGGTGGAGTTCAACGGCAAAACCTATGTGCCGCGGCAGGGCAACAACTCGTATATTTTTCCCGGCATCGGGTTGGGCGCGATTGCCAGCGGCGCGAAGTCGATTACCAACGAAATGTTCATGGCCTCGGCGCACACGCTGGCGCAACTGGTGACGGAATCGGATCTGGAGCAAGGCAGTCTCTACCCGGCGCTGCCGCGCATCCGTGAGGTCTCCACGGCCATTGGCACTTCAATAGCCGACATTGCCTACCGGCGCGGCATCGCCGGCAAACCCAAGCCACTGGATGTGCCGCAGGACGTGCAGTCGCAGATGTTTGATCCGCGCTATTGAGTCGCCCGCGCGCGAATCCGGCCGAGGGCATGCAGTTGTCGCGAGACAGGGTATCCAAAAAATATCCGGCTACGCAAAAGCTGCATGAGTCGGATTTTGTCGATGAGTTGGAGCAGAGCGGATTTATCAACCAGCGCTATAGCGGAGGCGCAAAATAATCACGCCAGCCCATACCAAACGCCGCGACCGGCGCCCTGCTTGACCAAGTGTCCGGCGTCGACCAGTTTTTGAATTTGCTTCTTTGCCGTGCTGCGATTGGCGTCGGTAAGCTCGACGGCGATTTGCATGGTCATGCGCCCGCGTTCCCGCGTGAGTTCGAGAATTCGCGGCGAAAGCTCAGGAAGCACGGCGAGTATGAGTTTTTCGTGCGCGACTTTTTTCTCCAGGTGTTTCACTTGCGTGTGCAGTGATCGCAGAAAAAACTGCGCTCAGGGTTGCCAGTCAGACGTATCGGTTTTCAGCGTGGTTTGGGTTTGCCGCAACGCCGCGTAGTAATTGCCTTTGTTTTGCTCGATCACGCTTTCCAGCGAGCTATAGGGCACATAGGC
>CAMDDY010000059.1 GCA_945893125.1 Bordetella parapertussis | reverse complement strand
AGCGCGGTGGTGATCACGATGTCGGCCTGCTTGATACGCTCGGCCACCAACTCGGCCTGACGTTTTTTGTAATCGTCGCCCATATCGCGCGCGTAACCGCCCTGGCCTTTGGCGAGCTCTTTTTCCGCATCGGTCAACGGCACGTCGATGAATTTTGCGCCGAGTGATTCGACCTGCTCCTTGGTTTCGGGACGCACGTCGGTGGCTTCGACCACCGCGCCGAGACGCTTGGCAGTGGCTATCGCCTGCAAGCCCGCTACACCTACGCCCATGATCACCACGCGCGCGGCTTTCACCGTGCCTGCCGCCGTCATCAGCATCGGCATCATTTTGCCGTAGGTGTTAGCAGCCATCAGCACCGCTTTGTAGCCGCCGATGTTGGCCTGCGACGACAACACGTCCATCGATTGCGCGCGCGAGATACGCGGCAGCGCTTCCATCGCGAATGCATTGACGCCGGTTTTTGCGATGGCCGCGATGCCGTCTTTGTTGTGCGGATTGAGCAGGCCGATCAGCGTTTGTCCGCTTTTTAAGAGCGCCAGTTCATTGGCATCCGGCCCGCGCACTTTGAGCACGATGTCCGCTTGCGCATAGACCTCGCTCGCGGTGGCAACCACGGTAGCGCCTGCCGCTAGGTATTGCTCATCGGGGATCGCTGCCGCCACACCGGCGCCCGCTTGAACGATGACTTGATGGTGCCCCGCCTTGGTGAGTTTGCCGATGGTTTCGGGTGTGACCGCGACGCGTGTTTCGTGAATCCGCGTTTCCGCGGGAATGCCAAACTTCATTGGATTTTCCTGGTTGTCCCTGATTGCTGCATAGCCATAATTATAACCGCCCTCCAGCAGTCGCGCACCGTGCGCGATGCTATGATCGAACATCCATATCGTTAATGGAGCATCGATTGAAACAGCGCTATCGCATTTTTCCCATTTTTGCTTTACGCGTGTTATGTGCGCTCTGTGCGCTCGGTTTCGGTGCATTCACGACGTGCGCACAAAATCCTTCGACAAGCTCAGGACAGGTCTTCCCGTCACGTTCGGCGCGCATCGTCGTTGGCTTCGCACCCGGCGGCGGCGCTGACACCGTGCCGTGCCTATAATCCACATTGCTCATGCCCACCATACAAATTCTTCCTGATCTGCTGATCAACCAAATCGCCGCCGGCGAAGTGGTCGAGCGGCCCGCCGCCGCATTGAAAGAGTTGATGGAGAACAGCCTTGACGCGGGCGCGATGAACATCAGCGTGCAGCTCTCGGGCGGCGGCACGCAATTGCTCAAAGTCAGTGACGACGGCGGCGGCATCGCGCGCGATGAACTAATGCTTGCACTGGCGCGCCACGCCACCAGCAAAATCGCTTCGCTGGATGATCTTGAAAAAGTCGGCAGTCTGGGATTTCGCGGTGAAGCGCTGGCGAGTATCGCCGCAGTATCGCGCCTCACCCTCGCCAGCCGCTACCGCAATGCGGGCAGCGCGAGTGGCGACAAGCACGCGTGGTCGATAACTTCCGAAGGCCCGCAACTGTCGGCGCCCGAACCTGCGGCGTTATCCGCGGGCACCACGGTGGAAGTGCGCGATCTGTATTTCAACACACCGGCGCGGCGCAAGTTTTTGAAAACCGAGGCCACCGAATACGCACACTGCGAAGAAGCCTTTCGCCGCATCGCGCTGTCGCGCAGCGCCGCCGGCTTCACGCTGCAACACAACAATCGCGTGCAGTGGCACTTAAAACCGCAAAGCCTCTTTGAACGCATCGCGGAACTGCAAGGCAAGGACTTCGCGCAATCCTCCATCGCCATTGACGAAGACAGCGCGGGCTTGCGGCTGTATGGCCGTGTGAGTTCGCCCGCGATGGCGAAAGCCTCGCGCGACGCGCAATACTTTTATGTGAATGGCCGCTACGTGCGCGACAAATTGCTCGCGCATGCGGTGCGGCAGGCGTATCATGATGTGCTGCATCATGATCGCCATCCCGCGTTCGCGCTGTATCTCGATATCGACCCGGCGCTGGTCGATGTCAACGTGCATCCCACCAAAACCGAAGTGCGCTTTCGCGACAGCCGCGCAGTGCATCAGTATGTGTTTCACGCGCTGTCGAAAGCACTGGCGGGCACGGCCGGCGACACCGTGACCACGCAGCGGGCGACGCCCGGATTTTCGGGATTTCCCGGGTTGTCATCCAGGTCATCCGGTGACGCCTCACGCGCATGGCACGCCAACAGCGGCTACGCGCCCGGCCAACCCGCCACCACTGCCTACGCGCCGCGCCAAGGCGCCATGGCACTGCCGGCTTCGGAAGCGATGGGGTTTTACGACACGTTGTTCGGTACGCGCACGGCGCCGCCTGCATCCGCAACGGCTTCTGATGACACCGAAGCCCCCCCGCTGGGGTTTGCCTTGGCGCAACTCGCCGGCATCTACATCCTCGCCGAAAATCAGCACGGCCTGGTGATCGTCGATATGCACGCGGCGCATGAGCGCATCATGTATGAAAAGCTCAAGAACGCGCTTGATGCCCAGACCATCCCCATGCAGCCGCTGCTGGTGCCGGTAACGATCATGGCGCACACGCTGGATATCGCCACCGCCGAGGAAAACGGCGCGATGCTGCGCCAGATCGGCTTTGATGTCGCCCCTGGCTCGCCGACCTCACTGACGATCCGCGCCGTGCCCGCAATGCTCGCGGATGCGGATGCGCGCGCGCTGGCGGCGGATGTGCTGCGCGAAGTGCGGGAATACGGCGCCAGCCGCGTGCTGACGGAACGCCGCAACGAATTGCTCGGTACCATGGCGTGTCACGCGGCGGTGCGCGCGAACCGGCGCCTCACGGTCACGGAAATGAACGCCCTGCTGCGCGACATGGAGGCCACCGAGCGCTCAGGCCTGTGCAACCATGGCCGGCCCACCTGGCGGCAGGTCACCGTAGCGGAGCTGGACAAGCTTTTTATGCGCGGAGAATGACAAATTCAACGGCTTACGACCAAATAGTGGCGCCCTCGCACCAAAAGTGCAATAAAATCAATACAATGGGCGATCAACCCGACACTCTGACATGACCCAACCCCACCATCCGCCAGCGATTATCATCATGGGGCCGACCGCCAGCGGAAAAACCGCGCTGTCCGCCAAACTTGCGCAATCGCTGGCGTGCGAAATCATCAGCGTCGACTCGGGCCAGATCTACAAGGAAATGGATATCGGCACCGCCAAGCCCGATGCAGAATTTCTCAAACACACGCCGCATCACGGCATCGACATCATCGAGCCGCACGAATCGTACTCGGCGGCGAAATTCCGCGACGACGCGCTCACCCACATGCGCGAAATCACCGAGCGCGACAAAATTCCGCTGCTGGTGGGCGGCACCATGATGTATTTCAAATCACTGATCGAAGGCTTGAACGATCTACCGGAAGCCGACCCGACGGCGCGCATGCTGATAGACACCCTGGCTGAAGAAAAAGGCTGGGACGGCGTGCATGCCAAGCTGATGGAAGTAGACCCCGAAACCGCCGCGCGCCTCAACCCCAACGATGCGCAGCGCATCCAGCGTGCGATGGAAATTTATTACCTCACCGGCAAGCCGATGGCGGAATGGCTGGCCAAACCCAAGTACGTGTATTTCCCCTACACGCCGATCCGCATTGCCATCACGCCCAGCGATCGCAGCGTGCTGCACGAGCGCATCGCCACGCGCTTTGACGACATGCTCAAGGCCGGGCTGGTGGAAGAAGTCGCGCGCCTGCGCGAAGAATACGTGCTCGAATCCACCATGCCGTCGATGCGCTGCGTCGGCTACCGGCAGACATGGCAACATCTGAACGGCGAATTCGGCCTCGATCAACTGCGCGAACAAGGCATCGCCGCCACCCGCCAACTCGCCAAACGCCAGCTCACCTGGCTGCGCGGCATGAGCGACGAAGGCAACATCGCGGAATTTGATTGCCTCGCGCCGGATACCGACGCGCTGGTGCTGGATTACATCCGGCACGAGCTTGAGGCGCATTACGCGATGGAGGAAGCGGGTTAATCCAATCGTCGCGCGGTCTACGTTTTGCGTTTAACCTCGCTCTCCACCTGCCCGCGCGCAAAGCTGATTTTCAACAGGTCACCCGCATTTAGCACCTCGGCATCGCGCACAATCGCGCCGTCCGCCGTTTCCGCAATACTGTAACCACGTTCCAGCATCATTTGCGGATTAAGCGCGCTCACATGCGCTTCGGCGCGCGCGAGGCGCGATTGCATGCGTTCAAACTGTCGCTGCATCGCACCACTGAATGCGCGCGCGGCCTGTTGCACGTTGCGCTCAATCGCGGGCACGTCCGGGCGCGCGTTGCGCAGGCCTTGGGCCGCCGCGCTCACCGCCCACGCGCGGCGCTCCGCTTCATGTTTAACCACGCCTTGCAGCCGGCCGGTCAGTTGCACCAGATGCCGCGCGCGTTCGCGCAGGCGCTCGTCGGGATGCGTGAGGCGGCGCGCCAGATAATCGAGTTTTTGCATGTGGTCTTCGAGCGCGCGGTGCGTGCCGCGCGTCAGCGCGCCGCGCAGTTGGCCGACCTGCGCCTGTAATTCCACGCGATCCGGGCTCGCGAGTTCCGCCGCCGCCGTGGGCGTGGGCGCGCGCGCGTCCGCGACAAAATCCGCGATGGTGAAATCGGTTTCGTGACCGACGCCGCTAATCACGGGTATCGCGCACGCGTGTATGGCGCGCGCCACGATTTCTTCGTTGAACGACCACAGGTCTTCGATACTACCGCCGCCGCGGCATACGATCAGCACGTCGCACTCGTCATGTTCAGCGCGCACCGAGGCGGTGGCTATCGCCTGCATGATTTTGGCGGCGGCGCTGTCGCCCTGCACCGGCGTAGGGTAAATCACCACCGGGATCGACGGCATGCGGCGCTTTAACGTGGTCAGCACGTCGCGCAGCGCGGCGGCCTGCGGCGAGGTGACCACGCCGATGGCGCGTGGAAACGGCGGGATCTCACGCTTGCGTTCGTCGGCGAACAAGCCTTCGTGGTCGAGTTTGGCCTTGAGCTTTTCAAACGCCTCATATAGCGCGCCGAGTCCGGCGCGGCGCATGGCCTCGACATTGATCTGATATTTGCCGCGCGCCTCGTACACCGTCGCCGCCGCGCGCACTTCGACCTGCATGCCGTCAACGGGCTGCCAATCGATGTGCTGCGCCTTGTGACGGAACATCACGCAATCGACCTGCGCCGCCGCGTCTTTCAGGGTGAAATACCAGTGGCCGGAGTCATAGCGACGCAAATTGGACATTTCGCCCGCCACCCACGTCAGCGGCAGATTCTGTTCAATGGTTGCGCGCACCCGCCGGTTCAGTTCACTGACCGAGATGACTTGGGGCTGCGGGTCGAGTGCTGTATCTGAAAACATGCGGCGATTCTACCTGCGTCACGGTAAATCATTCCAAATCCACCAATCCCAACAATTACGCGGATTCAGCCTTGATTTAAAGGGGATTTCTCGGCTCCTTCGAGCGACATCATCCACAGTACGCGGCAAGTCCTTGTTGTAAAAATGCTTTTAGTGCTGGCTGCTGCGGAATTTAATTAAGTATATGTTTTTATTATCATTTTTAAAAAGTGCATTTGTTGGGCGGCAGCAAATTATCCAATCCGCAACACGACTTAGCCGCACTCCACACAGCTTGCACACAGAGTTATCCACAGCATCTGTGGACAACTGGGTAAGGGGTTGAAATAGCAGCCAATAAATGGCCAGTGCCAAGCGAAATGTGAAAAGTGAATTGTGAAACGGAAATCTCCGAGAAAGCAGGTTTACGTTTCATTTTTCACGTTTCACTTTTCACGTTTTAATTTTCACATTTCACGATTCACGCACAGATACCCCGTCACCTTGCTGAAAACTCAATCACAATATATAGTTAGCGAAATATTCTCAGGGGGTTTATATAGTGTTCTCGATCATTCAAGCGGCGGGCTGGCCGGTATGGCCGCTGATCATCGCCTCCGTGGTTGCGCTGGCAATCATCGGCGAACGGATGTGGACGTTGCGCGACAATTTGGTCATGCCGCGCGGCTTGCTCATGCAAACCGTTCAGGAATACCGCCAGAATGGCGCCGACGCGACAGCGCTCGAAAGGCTGGCAGCAGGTTCGCCCCTGGGTCAAATTCTTGCCGCCGGACTGAAAAACATCAAATCCTCGCCGGTGGTGGTGAAAGAATCCATCGAGGAAGCCGCGCATATTTCAGCCATTAATCTCGAGCGTTTTCTCACTACGCTGGGCACGATTGCGGCCATATCGCCGCTGCTGGGCTTGTTTGGCACGGTGATCGGCATGATCGAGATTTTCGGCTCCACCTCCCCCACCGGCAACAGCAATCCGGTGCAGCTCGCGCACGGCATTTCAATTGCGCTCTACAACACCGCGCTGGGACTGGTGGTGGCCGTGCCCAGCATGATTTTCTACCGCCATTTCCGCGGCAAAGTCGATACGCTGCTGGTCGAAATGGAAATGCAGGCCTCCAAGCTGGTGGAAATCATTCATGGTGAACGCCAGGCATGAGATTCCGCACCCGCGCCTTCCGGGAAGAGCCGGAGATCAACTTTATTCCGTTGATCGACGTGCTGCTGGTGATTTTGATCTTCCTGATCATTACCACCACCTACACCCGGCAATCCGAACTGCAAATCAATCTGCCGACGGCGGATGCCTCGAAGCCGCCGGATCGCGTGGATCAAATCGATATCGCCATCGACGCCAATGGCAAATACGTGGTGAACAAAACCGGCGTCACCTACAGCACGCGCGATGCGCTCGCCGCCGACCTGAAACGCGCGGCGGGCGAGATGAAAGAACCGGTGATCGTGATCAGCGCCGATGCGCAAGCCTCGCACCAATCCGTCATTCGCGTGATGGAGGCCGCGCAGTTCGCCGGCTACGGCAAAGTCACCTTCACCATTCAGACCGGCAAAAAATAAAACCGCCGTTGTATCGCCCAGAGGCCGCCTGATGTCCGGCTATCCGCTGACATGGACACGCGTCACCGCGCTGACGGTATTGCTGATCCCGCTCTCCTGGCTATATCGCATCGTGGTGGCGGCGCGCCGAACGCTGTACGCCGCCGGCATGCTGCGCAGCGTGCGTCTGCCGGTGCCGGTGATCGTGGTCGGCAATATCAGCGTCGGCGGCACCGGAAAAACACCGTTGGTGCTGTGGCTGGTTGAACGCCTGCGTGCCGCCGGATTTGTGCCCGGCATCGTCAGCCGCGGCTATATTTCATCGGGCGTTGCCTCGCGCTCCGGCGGCGAACCACGCGCCGTCGGGGTCAAGGACGATGCCGCGCAATGCGGCGACGAACCCGTGCTGCTGGCGCGCCGCAGCGCGTGCCCGGTGTGGATAGGCGCGAACCGCGTGGCCGTCGCGCGTGCGTTGCTGGCCGCGCATCCGCAATGCACCGTGATCGTCAGCGACGACGGTCTGCAACATTACGCCCTCGCGCGCGATGCCGAAGTCGCGGTGGTTGACGGCGCGCGCGGACACGGCAACGGGCTGCTATTGCCGGCGGGGCCGCTGCGCGAACCGCCGTCACGGTTGCACAAGGTTGATGCGGTGGTAATACGCGACGGTGATGCCCCGGCGGACAGCGCTCGCGTGCTGGAGGCGCCACGCTTTGCGATGTCGATGACCGCCGGCGCGTTTTACCGCCTGCGCGATCCGCAACACACCGAAGACGTGAGCGGATTCCGCAGACAACGCGTACACGCCGCTGCGGGCATCGGCAACCCCGATCATTTTTTTAATACGCTCAAAGCGCTGGGCCTCGCCTTCACCCCGCATACGTTTCCGGACCATCATCCCTACGCGCAGGGCGATCTGGATTTTGCCGACTGTGACGCCGTGGTGATGACGGAAAAGGATGCGGTAAAATACGAGCAATATGCCGCGGCTGCACCGGAAAAATACTGGGCGCTCGGCGTCGCGGCAAAGGTAGAAAGCGGTCTCGCGCCCCTGCTGATCAAGCGGCTGCACGAGCGTCAGAAGTCACGCTGAACGATTCGCCGAGGAAACACCGAATGGACGCAAAACTGCTCGACATCCTGGCCTGCCCCTTGTGTAAAGGGCCGCTGGTCTACAAGAAGGCCGACGCCGAGTTGATATGCAAACCCTGCCGCCTGGGCTTCCCGATCAAGGACGATATCCCGGTGATGCTGGAGGATGAAGCGCGCAAGTTGCCTCCTGAAGAAGAAGTGACTGGGTGAGGAAAAGTGTGAACGAGTGAACGGGTAACCCCTTTACCCCCACTCGTTCACCTGTTCACCCGTTCACCCGTTCACATGATTTTTTCAGTCATCATCCCCGCCCGCTACGCCTCCACGCGTTTCCCCGGTAAACCGCTGGCGGATATCGCGGGCAAGCCGATGGTGGTGCGCGTGGCAGAGCAAGCCGCCAAAAGCGGCGCGCGCGAGGTGATTGTCGCCACCGATCATGCCGGCATTAAACAGGTGGTCGAGGCCCATGGCTTCGAGGCCATGATGACCCGCAAAGACCACGCCACCGGCACCGACCGGCTGGCCGAGGTCGCGCGTAAACGCGGCTATGCACCGCAGCACATCGTGGTCAATGTGCAGGGTGATGAGCCGCTGATTCCGCCGGCCCTGATACGCGAGGTGGCCGCCAGTCTTGCCGCGCATCGCGACGCCGCCATTGCGACCGCCTGTCATCGCATCAAAAACGCAACCGAGTTTGCCAATCCCAACATCGTCAAGGTGGTGATGGACAACGCCGGTTACGCGCTGTATTTCAGCCGCGCGCCCATACCCTATGCGCGCGACGCTTTTGCCGAGGGCATCCGCAGCCTTGCACCCGGCATGCCCGCTTACCGCCACCTCGGTATTTACGCCTATCGATGCGGCTTTCTGGCGGCGTTCAAGAAAATGCGTCCGGCACGGATTGAGCAGCTTGAGGCGCTGGAGCAGTTGCGCGCCCTGGCTAATGGCCACCGAATTTGCGTGGCGGTTACGCGTAAAGCGCCGCACCCCGGCGTGGACACACCCGCCGATCTGAAAGCCGTTTTGGCGCTGCTGCGCTAAGTGCGCCCCGTGCCATCGGCGCCCGTGACGGCGACAAGGTGTCTACGGTATAATCGCTTCATTATTAAAACAAATTTGACCGATTTCCCCCCTTGGACAGCCGTGCAGGGCTGTGCCGGCTTTTCGTTGGATGCGGGGCAAATAATCGGTTGTTTGTCTAACCCGTTGTTCTGGTTTCTCTTTTCACCATGCGCATTTTATTGCTCGGCTTGCCCGGCGCCGGTAAAGGCACGCAAGCCCAATTCCTGATGGCGAAGTACGGCATTCCGCAGATTTCCACCGGAGATATGCTGCGCAGCGCCATTCGCGCCGGCTCGCCGCTGGGTATCGAAGCCAAAGGCTACATGGACAAGGGCGCGCTGGTGCCCGATCAACTCGTCACCGCGCTGGTGAAAGAACGCATCAAACTCGCCGACTGCGCCAACGGCTTCATCATGGATGGTTTTCCGCGCACCTTGCCGCAAGCGGATGCGCTGCGCAACGCGGGTGTCGATATCGACTTCGTGATCGATATCGATGTCGCCGACGCGGAAATTCTGCGCCGCATGAGCGGTCGCCGCGTACATCTGGCCTCGGGGCGCAGCTATCACATCGAGTTTAATCCGCCCACGGTGGCGGACCAGGACGATCTCACCGGCGAGCCGCTGGTGCAGCGCGCGGACGACAACGAAGCCACCGTGAAAGCGCGCTTGGATGTCTATCACGCGCAGACCAAACCGCTGGTGCAGTACTACATCGACTGGGGCAAAGACGGCGATACGCGCGCGCCCCGCTATGTCCATATTCAAGGCAAGGGCGATGTCGAGGCGATACGCGACCAGATATTCGCCGCACTGATAAAATAAAATAATGTTTAAAATCATATAGTTAATTAGTTATTTCGATTGGATTTCGAGCCAGTTTCAAGCTAAGTTCAAGTAAAGGGAGGCAGTAAACATGAGTGCGTACCAAGGACTAACCCTCGCCATCGCGTGCGCGGTGATCGGGATCATCTTCGGCGGCCTGTGGGCTAAACAGGTCATCAGCCAGCCGGACGGCAATGACCGCATGCGTGAAATCGCGGCGGCCATCCACACCGGCGCAGTGGCTTACCTGTGGCGGCAATACAAAACCATCGGCGCGGTCGGCGTGGTGCTGTTTATCATCATGGCGATCTTTCTCGACAAAGCCACTGCCATCGGTTTTGCCGTCGGCGCGATTCTCTCCGGCGCGGCCGGCGCCATCGGCATGAACGTCTCGGTGCGCGCCAACGTGCGCACAGCAGAAGCCGCACGCACGGGCCTGAATGAAGCGCTGCAAATCGCCTTTCGCGGCGGCGCCATTACCGGCTTGCTGGTGGTCGGCCTCGGCATGCTCGGCGTGGCGGGCTTTTTCGCGGTGCTGTATCTGGGCATGGGCTACTCGCTCAAGGATGCGGTGCATCCGCTGGTGGGTCTGGCCTTCGGCGGCTCGCTGATTTCGATCTTCGCGCGGCTGGGCGGCGGCATTTTCACCAAAGGCGCCGACGTGGGCGCTGATCTCGTGGGTAAAGTCGAAGCCGGCATCCCCGAAGACGATCCGCGCAACCCGGCGGTGATCGCCGACAACGTGGGTGACAACGTCGGCGACTGCGCCGGCATGGCCGCTGATTTGTTCGAGACCTACGCCGTGACCATCGTTGCCACCATTATTCTCGGCGCGCTGCTGATAACCAAACCGGGCGCGGACTATCTTGCCGTGGTGTATCCGCTGGCGCTGGGCGGTGTATCGATCATCGCTTCCATCATCGGCTGCTATTTCGTCAAGGCGCGCGAAGGCGGCAAGATCATGAACGCGCTGTATCGCGGGCTGGCGGTTTCCGGCGTGCTGGCGCTGATCGCGTTCTGGTTTGTCACCGATATGCTGATGGGCAGCGTCGCCGTCAGTTATCCGCAGTTTGCCACCACAAAACTCTTCGGCTGCGCCGTGATCGGCCTGGTGCTGACCGCGCTGATGGTCGTGATCACCGAGTACTACACCGCCACCGAATACGCGCCGGTACGTCACGTCGCCGCCGCTTCCACCACCGGCCACGGCACCAACATCATCGCCGGCCTCGGTGTGTCGATGCGCTCGACCATGTGGCCGGTGCTGTCGGTGTGCGCCGCGATCTGGGGCGCCTATCACCTGGCCGGCCTCTACGGCATCGCCATCGCCGCCACTTCCATGCTGTCGATGACCGGCATTATCGTCGCCCTCGACGCCTACGGCCCGATCACCGACAACGCCGGCGGCATCGCCGAAATGTCGGGCCTGCCGAAAGAAGTGCGCGCCATCACCGATCCGCTCGACGCCGTGGGCAACACCACCAAGGCCGTCACCAAAGGCTACGCCATCGGCTCGGCCGGTCTGGCCGCGCTGGTGCTGTTCGCCGACTACACGCATGCGCTCGAAGCCGCGGGCAAGATCGTCAAGTTTGATTTGTCGGATCACATGGTCATCATCGGCCTCTTCATCGGCGGGATGATTCCCTATCTCTTCGCTGCCATGGCGATGGAAGCCGTGGGACGCGCCGCAGGCTCGGTGGTGGTTGAAGTGCGCCGCCAGTTCAAGGAAATCCCCGGCATCATGGAAGGCACCGCCAAGCCTGATTACTCCAAGGCGGTGGACATGCTCACACTCGCTGCGATCAAGGAAATGATCGTGCCGTCGCTGCTGCCGGTGCTGATACCGGTAGTCGTTGGCGTAACGCTCGGCCCGGTCGCATTGGGCGGCGTGCTGATGGGTTCCATCGTCACCGGCTTGTTCGTCGCCATCTCCATGACTACCGGCGGTGGTGCGTGGGACAACGCCAAGAAATACATCGAAGACGGCAATCACGGCGGCAAAGGTTCCGAGGCCCACAAGGCTGCGGTCACCGGTGACACCGTGGGTGATCCGTATAAAGACACGGCAGGGCCTGCGGTGAATCCGTTGATTAAGATTATCAATATCGTGGCTTTGTTGATTGTGCCGTTGCTTTAAATGCACCAGCGCACGAGCAAAACGGGGACGAGGTTATGTCCCCGTTTTGCTTTTAGAGCTCGCAGGACGCAATCCCTATTGCGCCGAATGGATGATCCGCACCACACATACAGCGCAATACGCTGCGTTTTTTGACGCCCTGCGCGTCCTGCGCATGACGCACTTCCGAAATGAATCATTCTTTTTTCTCTGGCGGTAACTCCATGCACAGCGTAAGTATCATCGGCGGTGGTCCGGCGGGGCTGATGGCGGCGGAAGTGATTGCCGCAAATGGCGCGCGTGTCGATGTCTACGACACCATGCCGTCGGTCGGTCGCAAATTTCTGATGGCCGGCAAGGGCGGACTGAATCTCACGCACTCGGAGCTGCCGGAACTGTTCCTCTCGCGCTATGGCGCGCGGCGCGAGCAGGTCGAGCCGTGGCTTGCGGCATTCGGGCCGGAAGCGCTGCGCGCATGGGCGCACGCGCTCGGTGTTGAAACCTTCATCGGCTCATCGGGCCGCGTGTTCCCCAAGGATATGAAGGCCGCGCCGTTGCTGCGCGCGTGGCTGCATCGGCTAAGAGGTGCGGGCGTGGTGTTTCACATGCGCCATCGCTGGCGCGGCTGGAATGAAGACGGCGCGCTGACCTTCGACACGCCGCAGGGCGCAATCAACGTGCGCACCGATGCAACGCTGCTCGCACTCGGTGGCGGCAGTTGGGCGCGGCTGGGTTCGGATGGCGCGTGGGCGCCGCTGCTGGCCGCGCGCGGTGTAAACATCGCGCCCTTGCAGCCCGCCAACTGCGGCTTCGATTGCACGTGGAGCGAACACTTTCGCACGCGTTACGCCGGGCAACCGGTGAAGTCGGTAGTCGCGTCGTTCACCGATAACACAGGCATGATCCATCAGCAGCAAAGCGAATTCATGGTCACGGCATCGGGCGTTGAAGGCGGGCTGGTTTATGCGCTGTCTGCTTTGTTGCGCGATGCAATAGCCATTCACGGTAGCACCTCCCTGCATCTCGATCTCGCGCCGTTGCGCGATCTGCCGCGGCTCACACGCGATCTGTCCGCCTCGCGCGGTAAGCGTTCGCTGTCGAACCACTTGCAGAATCAGGCGAACATTGCCGGCATTAAGGCCGGATTGCTGCGTGAGATGGCTACCGCCGAAGATCTGGCTGACCCCGTGCGATTGGCGGCACGCATCAAAGCCTTGCCGCTAAAACTCACCGCCCCACGCCCGCTCGATGAAGCCATCAGCAGCGCGGGCGGCGTCACCTTCGATGCGCTCAATGAACACTTGATGCTGCGTGAATTACCGGGTGTTTTCTGCGCCGGTGAAATGCTCGATTGGGAAGCGCCGACCGGCGGTTATCTGCTCACCGCGTGTTTTGCCGGCGGGCGCATCGCGGGCACGGGCGTGGTGGATTGGTTGCGCACACGCACTCCGCTATAATCCGCACTTCCTTTAATCAGCAATAATTACGTAACTATATGATTTTATTATGAAATATTCACTAGGGGATCGTCGCGTCATTGCCCACGGCGAGTACTGGATCGCCCCCGGCGCGCATGTCATCGGCAACGTCATCCTTGGCCGTGATGTGAGCATCTGGTTTAACAGCGTGGTGCGCGGCGACAACGATCTCATCACCATTGGCGATAACTCACAGGTGCAGGACGGCTGCGTGCTGCACGCCGACCCCGGCTTTCCGATCACGCTCGGCAAGGGCGTGAGCATCGGCCACATGTCGATGATCCACGGCTGCACCATTGGCGACGGCACGCTGATCGGCATTAACAGCGTGGTGTTGAACGGCGCGATCATCGGCAAAAACTGCGTGATCGGCGCCAACTCGCTGATCACCGAGAAAAAAGTCATCCCCGACGGCGTGATGGTGATGGGCTCGCCAGGGAAAGTGGTGCGCGAACTGCGGCCCGAGGAAATCGAATTTTTCAATTCAGTTGCCGATAATTATTCCGATCGCGCGAAGCGTTACAAGATCGAACTTAAGATCGACGATACGCCGTAGTCCACAGCCCCATGCATCTGATTATTCAAGGCGCGCAGATCGAAACCGGCGATCTCAAGACGCTCGCCAAAGCCGCCAACGCATCCGCTATCGAACAGATTTCCGCATCAGCGTTTCGCCTGAAAAATGCACGGCCTGCGGCAGACATTGCGGCGCTGTGCGAAACGTCAAGACTCGACTTCGCCTTCATTCCCGAAGAGCGCCGCCTCGCGGATTTCAAATTGCTGGTGATGG
This sequence comes from Bordetella parapertussis, assembly GCA_945893125.1. Taxonomy (GTDB): domain Bacteria; phylum Pseudomonadota; class Gammaproteobacteria; order Burkholderiales; family SG8-41; genus UBA5216. The sequence continues at coordinate 1,169 of CAMDDY010000059.1, read as the reverse complement.
ACATGGATTCGACGCTCATCACCATCGAGACCATCGATGAACTCGCCGATTTGATGGACCTGAAACCGCAGGTCGCAAGGATCACCGAGCAAGCGATGCGCGGCGAAATTGAATACAACGAAAGTTTGCAACGGCGCGTAGCACTGCTCAAAGGCCTGGATGAAAGTGCGCTGCGCCGTGTTTACGATGAACGGCTGAAACTCTCGCCGGGCGCTGAAATTCTGTTGGCGGCGGCTAAAAAACACGGCATTAAAACATTACTGGTGTCGGGCGGATTTACCCACGTCACCGAATTACTAAAACCCCGGCTTGGCCTCGACTACACCTATTCCAACATGCTCGGCGTGGCGAACGGCAAACTCACCGGCGAGGTCATTGGCCGCATCGTCAACGCCGACGCCAAACGCGATGAATTGTTGCGCGTGAGTACGTCGCTAGGCATTCAACGCGATCAGATCATCGGCATGGGTGACGGCGCCAATGATTTGAAATTCATGGCCGAGTGCGGTGTCAGCGTGGCCTATCACGCCAAGCCGATTGTGCGCGGGCAGACGACACATGCGCTGAATTATGTGGGGCTGGATGGGGCGGTGAATTTTTTTAACTGCTTCCTCTCGCTGTCGCCGTAGGATGGGTACTGGCCAATGGCCGTAACCCATCACAAACACAGCTAACTTCCCACAGGTACGCTTGGTCTGTGATGGGTTTCACCCATCCTACGGCGACTGTTCTCATCGGCATCCTACGTGCTCACCACATTTTGCGGCTTGCCCGCCAAAAACCGCTCCACGTTTTCAATCGTCAACAGCAATCCATCGCGCCGCACTTCCGGCGTCTGCCCTGCGTTGTGCGGCGACAAAACCGTATTCGCAAAGCCCAATATCGCATCATCGGCCTTCAACGGCTCGTCGTGAAACACATCCAGCCCGGCGCCGGCGATGCGCTGATTCGCCAGCACTTCATGCAATGCGTCACGATCCACCAGCGCGCCGCGCCCGGTGTTAATCAGAATCGCATCGGGCTTCATCAAAGCAAATTCGCGCGCGCCGATGAAGCCGCGCGTCTGCGGCGTCAGTCGCACATGCAGCGACACAAAATCGGCCTGGCGTAACATCGCATCGCGCTCTGCCGGAGTACCCCGGCGCGCGCTCCATTCCAGCACCGTCATA
>CAMDDY010000058.1 GCA_945893125.1 Bordetella parapertussis | reverse complement strand
CCGCGTGAGCCTCGCGGGCGACGCCTACCACTCGATGCTGCCGATGCTGGCGCAGGGTGGCGTGATGGCGATGGAGGATGGCTTCGTGCTCGCGCGCGCGCTTGAAGCCGCGGGCGCCGCAGGTGAGGACATCGAGCAGGGCTTACAGCGTTATCAAGCCGCGCGCATTGAGCGCACCACCAAGGTGGTGATCGGCTCGGCGGAAAACGGCCGGCGTTTTCAGAGTCGCACACTGGCCGATGCCGCGGCGGCGCAGGAATACGTTGATCGTGAATGGCAGCCGGAAAAGGTGCGCGGCCGCTACGACTGGATATTCAATTATGACGTGACGTCGACGCCGGTATAGCTGCAAGCCTGCCCCAGTGAATCACGCCGCACGGTGACGCGCGCGAGGCCCGGCAACCCGGCGGCAAGCCGGTTCCAGATCCACAGCGTTAAATGCTCCAGGCTGGGGGATTCCAGGCCCTTGATCTCGTTCAACAAGGTGTGATCCAGTTGCGTGCGCAGCGCGAGGCACGTGCGTGCAACCTGTTCCAGATCCGTGACGAATCCATGCGGTGCGCGCGGCGTGCCGCGCAGCGCAACCACGCACTGAAACGAGTGCCCGTGAATGCCGCTGTACTTGTGGCGGCGCGGCGTGGTGACGAAACGGTGCGCCGCGTCGAAGCCGAAGGCGTAGGAAATCTCAACCTCGGGCGCGGCGGTTTTGGCCGAAGGACGTTTGCCTGTGGTAACTGTGCTCATTACGGAATACCAATCAATTTGTGCGTTTGCAGCGACAGCCGCCAGCGCGGATGCGCCTTGCAGTAAGCAACCGCAAGCCGCGTATGGTGCGCGCGGCGCGGACTGTCCATCGGTTGCAGAAAAAAATGTTTGAAAGCGAGTTTCTCATAACGCTCGGGCTCGCCGCCTGCTTGCGGAAAAACCAGTTTCAGCTCGTCGCCGCGCGTCAGCGTGAGCGGCGCGCGCGCTTTCGGACTGACGCAAATCCAGTCGATGCCCGGCGGCGGCGTGAGCGTGCCATTGGTTTCGATGGCAATACGAAAACCCTTGGCGTGCAACGCGGCGATCAACGGCTTATCGAGTTGCAGCAGCGGCTCGCCGCCGGTGCAGACGACAAAACGTTGCGATGTCATGCGTGTTGGCCATTGTTTGACCACCGCGCTTGCCAGTGCCGAGGCGCTACGAAATTTTCCGCCGCCGGCGCCATCCACGCCGACAAACTGCGTATCGCAAAAGCGGCAGATTGCGCTGGCGCGATCCTTTTCACGGCCCGACCACAAATTGCAGCCGGCAAAACGCAGGAACACCGCCGGCGTGCCCGCGTTCGCGCCTTCGCCTTGCAGCGTGTAGAAGATTTCTTTGATGGAGTACATGGCGGGCGCCAAATCAACGCACCCGGCGGACGCGTTTGCGCGCGCTCACCAAGGATAGTGTCGTGGCTTTGGTTGGCGCTTGCCGCAACATTTTCGTGAAAACACAAATCTCTTCCAGCCAGCGCAAGCGATCGATCTGCGGCACTTTCTGATAGCGCCTGACCTGGGCTTCGGTGACATGGTACTCGTAATCTATTTTCGCCATGTTTTATTTTTGCCACGTATCCCGCAGCGTCACCGCGCGATTAAACACCGGCGCGCCCGGTTTTGAATCACGACGGTCGGCGACAAAATAGCCGTGGCGCTCGAACTGGAAGCGATCTTCCGGCTGGGCGTCTTTGAGGGCCGATTCGAGTTGCGCGGCGATAATTTTTTGGGAATCGGGATTCAGGTCGAGCAGGAAATCCCGCTCACCCGCACCGGGATGCGCCGCTTTAAACAGCCGGTCGTAGAGGCGCACTTCCGCAGCCACCGCATGCGCCGCGCTGACCCAATGGATGTTGCCCTTGATCTTGACCGTATCCGCGCCCGGCGTGCCGGATTTGGTGTTGGGAATGGTTTCGCAATGCACCGCTGTGATGTTGCCCTGCGCATCCTTGTCGCAGCCGAGGCACTTGACGACGTAGCCGTAGCGCAGACGCACGTTGTTGCCGGGAAACAAGCGGAAGTAGCCTTTCGACGGCGTTTCCATGAAATCGTCGCGCTCGATCCACAGTTCGCGCGTGAGCGGCACGGTGCGCTTGCCCAACTCGGGCTTCTGCGGATGGTTGGGGGCAAAGCAGTCTTCGTGCTGGCCGTCGGGATAGTTGTCGATAATGAGTTTGACAGGATCAAGCACGGCGATGCGGCGCTCGGCGGCTTCGTTCAGATGCTCACGCATGCAGTCTTCCAGCACGCTGTATTCAATCCACGAATCGGCCTTGGAAACGCCGATGCGCTCGGCGAACAAACGGAAGCCTTCGGCGGTGTAGCCGCGGCGGCGCGCGCCCGCCAGCGTGGGCAGGCGCGGATCGTCCCAGCCCGCCACATGTTTTTCATTGACCAGTTGTATCAGCTTGCGCTTGGACAGCACGGCGTAAGTGAGATTCAGCCGTGCGAATTCAATTTGCCGTGGCAGCGGCTTTTCAAGCAGACCACCTTCGGCAAGCCGCAGCAGCAACCAATCGTAAAACGGCCGCTGGTCTTCGAACTCCAGTGTGCAAATCGAGTGGGTGATGCGTTCCAGCGCGTCCTCGATCGGGTGCGCGTAGGTGTACATCGGATAGACGCACCACTTGCCGCCCGTGCGATGATGCTCGGCCTTGCGGATGCGGTAAATCGCCGGGTCGCGCAGGTTGATATTGGGCGAGGCCATATCGATTTTCGCGCGCAGCACCCGGCTGCCTTCATCGTGTTTGCCTTCGCGCATTTCGCCAAACAAGCGCAGTGATTCGGCGGCGGGGCGCTCGCGCCAAGGGCTCGGCTTGCCCGCTTCGGTGAGTGTGCCGCGATTCTTGCGCATCTCGTCGGCGGACTGTTCGTCCACGTAGGCGAGTCCCGCGTTAATCAGATATTGCGCGGCCTCGTACATAAAATCAAAATAATCGCTGGCGAAAAAGATGTTCTCGCGCCAGTCAAAGCCCAGCCATTGCACGGCGTGAATAATGGAATCGACGTACTCCTGTTCCTCTTTTTCCGGATTGGTGTCGTCGAAACGCATATGGCACGCGCCGCCGTAGGCTTGCGCGAGGCCGAAGTTGAGGCACATCGATTTGGCGTGGCCGATGTGCAGATAACCGTTGGGCTCCGGCGGAAAGCGCGTGCGGATTTTGGCGGGGTCGGCAGGCACGCCGGCATGGGTTTTGGCCGCGCCGGGTTTGCCGCCCCAGCCGCGCGCGGCAAATTTGCCGCTGGCCAGATCACCGTCGATGATATTGCGGATGAAATTGCTGGTCGGCGCGGCGGATGCGGCAGCCGGTTTGTTCTTTTCGCTCATGATGGGCGTATTTTAACGCGCCGCCCTTGCGCGAGGGGTACCGCGTGGCGTCAGCGCATGGGTTCAGTGCTTCGCGAGGTAGTGCGTGGGTAATGGACGCTCGATGGCGCGTTTGCCGGTGCGCGTCAGCCGATACGCTTTGGCGCGTGGCCGGCTGGCCACCGCGCGCAGCAGTTTGCCATCGACGTAATGCAGCGCCGCGCCGTCATCGGCGGCAACCCCTTCGAGGATTTTTGCGCCCGCCATCATCTTGCGATACGTCGGCCGGCGCAGCGGCTCGCTGTCGTAATGCGGGCAATTGCTGCCGGGCAAAAACCCAAGGCAATTCATCGCCGTCAGCGGCCCGGCGACGGAATCGGTGATGCCCTGCTCAAACCAGCAAATCGAACCCGCGCTCGCGCCACCAAGCACGATGCCGCGCTCCCACGCTTTACGCAGATACCCGTCCAGCGACCACTCGCGCCACACCGCCAGCATGCTGCGCGTGTTGCCGCCGCCGACGTAGATGGCATCGTGTTCCATCACGAAGGATTCCAGCTCGCGCGGCGTGCGCGCGAACAGCGGCAGGTGCGTGGGTTTGCAATCGAACTGGCTGAAGCCCGCGTAAAAACGCAGCCGTCCCATGTCGGCGTCGCCGTGGGCTGCGCCGATAAAACACACGCGTGGTTTTTTCTTTTTCGTCAGCGAGAGGAAATATTTTATCAACAGCAGGTTGTCGAGATTTTCCGGGATTGCGGCGCCGCCGATGGCGAGGATTTGCTTATTCATATTGGGCTACTTTCGCATTCAATTTGTCTTCGTGGGCGGCGTGTGTTTCAAGTGACGCTGTGTTATTCCAGGGGTTCTCGATTTTTCGATTCACCGGCCGTAGCTCAACACTCAACACTCAACCTTCAACCCTCAACCTTCAACCCTCACCCCTCACCCCTCGACCTTCACCCCCGCCTGCTTGATAACCTTGCCCCACTTCGCCACCTCATCACGCAAAAACTGTTCAAACTGCGCGGGCGATCCTGCCACCGGATCAATGCCCATTTGGATCAGGCGATCACGGATATCTTGCCGCTTGCCGATGGTTTGAATCTCCGCGCTGAGTTTATCCACGGCGGCCTTCGGCGTGCCCACCGGCGCGAGCCAGCCTACCCACGTGCCGCCCACCACCGGCACGCCGGATTCGGTGAGCGTGGGTATCTCGGGTGCTGCTTGTATGCGCTTTTCCGAGGCCATGCCCAGCACCTTGATCTTGCCGCCGCGCACATGCGGCAGCATTGACGAGGGCGTGTCCATCATCACCTGTACTTGCCCGCCGATTAAATCCTGCAACGCGGGCGCGGTGCCTTTATACGGTATGTGATTCATCTTGATGCCCGTGGTCAGCATCAGCAGCTCGGTGGTGAGATGCGCGGCGGCGCCAATGCCGCTGGAAGCGAACGCCAGCGTACCGGGCTTGGCCTTGGCCAGCGCCACCAGTTCTTTCGCGTCCTTAGCCGCGAGATTATTGGTCGCTGTGACGATCAGCGGCGCGGTGACCAGCAGCGACACCGGCGCGAAACTCTTGATTGAATCGTATGGCAATTTCGGATACAGCGTCTGGTTCGCGGCATGCGCGGCAATCACCGACACCAGTGTGTAGCCGTCGGCATTAGCTTTGGAAACAATGTCCACGCCGAGGATGCTGTTGGCGCCGGGGCGGTTATCCACCAGCACGTTTTGATTTACCGCCTTGGAAATTTCCAGCGCGAAGATGCGCGTGACTACATCGGTGATGCCGCCGGGCGGGTACGGCACCACCACGCGGATCGGGCGCGCCGGGTAGGTGTGTCCCGAGCCTGTCGAAGCCGTCTGCGCGCCGGCATTCACAGAAACCACAGCAGCACCCATCGCGATTAATGCATAACTATTTGTTTTTAAAGACATTTTATTTTTTCCTGGTAAGTGCAATTTATTCCACCCGCGCGCCGGTGGCTTTAACCACCTTGCCCCACTTCGCCACTTCATTGCGTATGTGATCTGTAAATTGTTCCGCCGTGCCGCCGATGGGCGTGACGCCGCCGTTGGTAAAACGCTGACGCACATCGGGCATGGCGATGATTTTATTGATCTCGGCGTTGAGTTTGGATATCACATCGCGTGGCGCATTCGATGGCGCCACCACGCCGAACCACACGTTGACTTCATAACCCGGCACGCCGGATTCGATTACCGTGGGCACCTCGGGCGCGAGTTCAGAACGCTTTTGGCTGGTGACGGCAATCGCCTTCACCTTGCCGCCTCTGACATGCGGCAGCACGTTGGGTGTGTTGTCGAAAATCATCATCACATGGCCGCCGATCAAATCCACCAGCGCGGGCGCGCTGCCTTTGTACGGCACGTGCGTAATTTTCGTGCCGGTCATTAATTTAAACAGCTCCATCGACATGTGATTCGATGTGCCGCTGCCGGTGGAGGCATAGGTCAATTGATCCGGTTTCGCCTTGGCGAGCGCAATCAAATCCTTTACCGAACTCACCGGCACCGAGGGATGCAGCACCAGCATGTTGGGCGTGGCGCCTGCCTGAATGACGCCGGTGAAATCTTTTACCGTGTCAAACGGCAGCCGCGCGTATAGCGTGGCGTTCACCGCGAACGGCACGGCCACGATCAGCAGCGTGTAACCATCGCCGGGTGACTTGGCGACAATATCGGTGCCGATGGTGCTGCCCGCCCCTGGGCGGTTATCCACCACGGCCTGCGCGAAGTTGCTCTCGGTGAATTTTTGCGAGATCGTGCGGCCCAGCGTGTCGTTGAATGCGCCGGGCGGGAAGGGCACGACAATGCGAATGGGCTTGGCGGGGTAACTTTGCGCGGCGGCTTGCCCGCAGAGCACGAAGATACATGCGCATAACGCACGGGCGGGCGAGGGGGTTTCTTTGGCATTGTGGTTCATCATGGGTTTTCCGCTCTGCACATCAAACATAACTCGGCCCCTCGATCACCGGATGCTTATGCAAAAAGTCTTCGTTCACTTCCACCCCCAGCCCCGGTGCTTCCAGCGGCAGCACGCAGCCGTTTTTATCCACCGTGTAGGGCGTGCTCACCAGTTCGTCGCGAAACAGATTGTTCTTCGACACATCGCCTTCGAAGTAACCGCCGTTGTCGATCGACGCCAGCACATGCACGCACGCGGCCATGTTGATGCCGGTCATCGAGGTGTGCGGGTTGCACTGAATCTTGTAGGCAGAGGCCATGTGCGCGATACGCATCACCTCGGTGATGCCGCCGGTTTTGGAAACGTCCGGCTGAAAAATCGTAATCACATTGTCTTCGATCAGGCGGCTGAATTCAAAACGCGTGTAATGGTTTTCACCGGCGGCGATCGGCACTTTGCCGAAGGTTTTTGCCAGCGCATACGCGCGGTAATCCTGCGCGGGGAACGGTTCTTCGAGCCAGCCGACGCCGTTGGCTTCCAGCCCCGGCATCGCCGCGCGCACGGCAGCCACGTCATAGGCCGTGTTCGCGTCGGTGAGAATCACCAGATCATCGCCGAACGCCTTGCGCACGGCGGTGACGCGTTCGATGTCGCGTTGGGGCGTGTCGCCGATGCGCAGTTTGATTGCCTTGTAGCCCATCTTCAGCAGCGGATGAATTTCCTCGATCAATTCCGACGGCGGCTGATATCCCAGCGACACGCCGCCCGCGTAGGCGGGGATCGGACGCGACACGCCGCCCAGCAAGCGATACACCGGCCAGCCCACCGCCTTGCCGCGTATATCCCACAGCGCCTGATCGATGCCGCTCATCGCGAGGCAGGTGCCCGCGCCCATGCCGTGACTCGCGAGTTGTTTATCGTAGATTTTTTTCCATACGCCCACCACGTCGGCGGCGTTCATGCCGAGTGTCAGTTGGCGCAAGGTCGTATTCACCAGCGCGGACACTGCGCCCGGCGCGCGCCCGTGATGCGATTCACCCCAGCCGACCAGCCCGCCGGCGGTGGTGACTTTGACGATGATCGCGTCGCGCTTCACCGCGCGGCCCACGCCGAGACTCACGCTGTCTTCCGGCTTGACCGGGAACGACGTGGGGTAGGCCTTGATTTCTACAATTTTCAAGTCAGAGTCGTGTGCGGTGGACATGAGGCGATTTCGATTTGCAGAAGGGAATAACTGGTATTCTAAACGTTGCAGCGTGTCGGGTATCCGCGCTTGAAAACTTTCACCATTCTGTAAAGCTCAATCACGTCAAAGATCCACTCATGAAATCAACGCCCTCGGCCATCTCCACGCCCACCAAACAACTCAGTGAATACGTGGCGAGCGCGCTCAAAAAACCACTGCCGCCCGAGGTGGCGGCGCGCGCGAAACTGCATTTGATCGACACCTTTGCCGCAATGATTTCCGGCAGCCGGTTGGTTCCAGGTGTACAAGTGCAGCGTTATGTGAGCAAGATCACCGCGAAGCCGGAAGCCGGCGTGATGGGCACGCGCATTCTCACTTCCGCCAACTATGCGGTCCTCGCCAACGGCATGTGCGGACACGCCGACGAAACCGACGACACCCATCCGCCGACGCGTTCGCATCCGGGCACCTGCATGGTACCCGCCGCACTCGCGATTGCCGAGCGCGAACAACTTTCCGGCAAGCTGATGCTGCGCGCGATGGTGCTGGGTTACGACGTGTGCGCGCGCACGCTGCTGGCGCTGGCGCCGGTGCCGGTATCGAGCACATTCGGCCATCTCTTCGGCGCTGCGGCAACGGCGGCTGCGCTGTTGAAGCTCGACGCGCGTCAGGTGCGCCACGTGTTTACCTATGCCGGTCAGCAGTCGTCGGGGTTGTACACCCGCCTGCGCGATCCGCTGCATGTTGAAAAAGCATTCGCCGTCGGCGGCATGCCCGCGCACAACGGCGTGCAGGCCGCGCTGATGGTGCAGTCCGGCTTTAGCGGCGTGGATGATGTGTTTGCGGGCGAAAACAATTTTCTCGCGACCTATTCGCCGGAGGGCAACGCCGGCGAACTCGCGCGCGGCCTGGGCCGCGATTACGAAATCATGCGCTGCGGCATCAAATGCTGGTCAGCGGGCGGCCCGGTGCAGGGGCCACTGCATGTGTTGCAGGACTTGATCGATCAGCATCATCTGCGCGCGGCGGATGTGGTGAAACTCGCCGCGCGCATGCCTGACAAAGAACTCAAGATGGTCAACGACCGCGATTCGCCGGATATCTCGGTGCAGCATCTGCTCGCACTGATGCTGGTGGATGGCACCGTCACCTTCGCGTCATCGCACGATCACGGCAGAGTCAAGGATGCCAAGGTGAAAGCGATGCGCCGCCGCATACAGACTGTCGGCGATCCGTCTTTGACCGACTCGTTGCGCCGCTGGCGTTGCGCGATGGAGATCACGCTGAAGGATGGCCGCGTGCTCAAGCATCAAACCCTGGCCGCTCGGGGCACGGCCGAGAACCCGGTTACATTGCAGGATGCCGAGAAAAAATCCATGGACCTTTTAGCGCCGGTACTCGGACGCAAACGCGCGCAAACGCTGATTACCACACTGGCGAATATTGACAACGTGGCTAATGTCCGCGCGTTACGCAAGTTGTATATGAAGTAGACACGGGATCAATCGACACGCACGCCGGTGGCCTTCACCACTTTCGCCCACTTGGCGATTTCCGCACGCAGATACGCCGCAAACTCCGCCGGCGTAAGGGCGCGTGCATCGAAGCCTTGCGCGGCCAGCCGGTCGCGTACCTCGGGCAAGCGCGCAATCGTCACCAGCTCGCGATTCACCCGCGTAATGATGTCCGGCGATGTACCCGCCGGCGCAAGCAATGCCGTCCACGTGCCCGCCTCATAGCCGGGTAATCCTGCTTCGGCTATCGTCGGCAAACCGGGCGCGGTGACACTACGCCGTGCGCTGGCCACCGCCAGCGCACGCAGGCGGCCGCTTTGCACATAGGGCATTACCGATGACGGCGCGAGCAGCACCATGCTGGTTTCGCCCGCGATGAGATCAGTCACCGCCTGCGGCGAGCCGCGGTACGGCACGTGAACGATGTCGACGCCCGCCTGCATCTTGAACATTTCAGCCGCCAGATGCGGCGAGCTGCCGTTACCCGATGAGGCGTAATACAGTGTGCCGGGCCGCGCCTTGGCGAAGGCGATGAGTTCTTTCACGCTTTTTACCGGCAGCGACGGGTGAACCGCGAGAATCAGCGGCGCTGCCGCCACCAATCCGACCGCATCAAAATCTTTTTCCAGGTTGTAAGTGAGCTTCGGATACAACGCGGTGTTGATCACTTGCCCCGCCGATATGGCGAGCAAGTTATATCCATCCGGCGCCGAGCGTGCTCCCGCCTCCACGCCAATATTGCCGCCCGCGCCGCCGCGATTTTCGATCACGAATTGCTGACCCAGAGTCTCACCCAGTTTGGCGGTAAAAATGCGCGTCACGATATCGGCGCCCGATCCCGCCGCGAGCGCGACGATGACTTTGACGGGCTTGGCCGGATACGACGGCGTTTGTGCGTGCGCTTGCACGACCGCCATCGACAATAGTGCCGTGAGTAGCCGCGCACCGTTGCAGCGCCCCGTATCGCGCCCGAACAAGCCGGGGCGCCCTTGCAAAGCTGAATCCATGATATTTCCCCGGTTAAGTTGCTGCTCTCTATGCCACGTGCGATTCCATCCACCGCTGCATGAACGCCGCGATCTCGAGATTATTTTTCTCAAGCATGACCATGTGGCCGTTGCCGCGTATACCCGCATCCGCCAGCCGCACAAAGTCGTGTTCCACGCCCGCCTGCCGCAGATATTTTGAGGTGAGGTGATCGTACGGCGCGTGATACGACGCCTCGGCGGTGAATATTAGTATGGGAATGCCCCGCAGCGTGGGCATCTGCCGCGCGGGTTCCGCTTGCTGCCAGCCGCGCACCAGTCCGGGGCCGTCCGCTTTTTCCTGCCGCACGAGTTTTAATTCTTCCAGCGACGTCACCGGCGGCGCATAGGTGATCGGGCCGCGCGTGATGCCCCACGGGCGGCCGATCACGTCGTCCGCGAAATAATCCGGTGCGCCGGTGAACTTGATTTCGTACAGCGGCGGGCCGCTGGGTTCGGCGGCCACGATGCCGCGCACTAACTTAGGCCGCGCGTCCGCGATGGTCCAGCCGAACGGCCCGCTTTGCGAGTGGGTAATGAGCACGGCGGGGCCGATGCGGTCGAGCAATACGCCGCCGGCCTCGCGCATCAGCAGTTCCAGCGCGGCCATGTCCGTCATGCTCTCGACTTGGGAGGCGTAAAACTGATCGAACGCGGGATCCCCTGCGACACCGCTGCCGGGCCATTGCGTGTGCAGATGCGCCTGCGGCCAGTGGTTTGAATTTTCCGGCGCGGTGAATCGCTGCGCAATGGCATCGGCGCCGCGCCCGGCGCTGGCGCCGTAACGCCGCGGAAAATAGCCCGAGCGTCCGCGTCCCGGCTGATCCACCACATACACCGCATAACCGCTGGCGACAAAATAATCTGACCAGCCTTTGCGCCCGTCCGGCGTGCCAAGAAAATTAACACCGGTTTGTCCGCCGCCGTGAATCATCACCAGCGGATGCGGGAATTTTCGCACCGCCGGGATTTGATACTGAACGAACATTTGTCCCGCCATGGTGGGGCCGGTTTCGCTATCGATATAACTGCCGCCGGCGAAGAAGCAGCCTTGGTCAGCGATTTGTAATGGAGGTTGCGTGCCGTTGGGATTCATCGAGATTTCCGTCGTGGATTGAGATTGGTTGTTGCAAAGTGGCTGATTCGATTTGCCATCATATACCGCGCCAGCCAACCGGGTTGGCGTAAAATAAGACGATCATCCGCACGCCATTTCAGGCAAAACCACAGGGAGACGCCCATGCAAAAGAAAGACATCAAGATTCGTTCCGTCGAAGGCAAAGACTTTGATTGTTATGTCGTAACACCGGAAGTGCAGGGCAAAGTGCCGGCGATTGTGCTGGCTTCCGCCGTGCATGGCGTGGATGGCGATATCCGCCGCATTGCCGATGAATTCGGCGCGGCGGGTTACCTCGTTGCCGCGCCGGATTTATTTTGGCGCACGGTGCCGGGGCCGCTTTCGCGCACCGATGACCGCACCAAAACGCGTTCTCAGCCGCGACTGCCGGTGATCAAGCAGGGTGAAAACGATATGGTCGATACACTCAACGAACTGAAAAAAATGCCGCTGTTCAACGGCAAGGCGGTGGCGATGGGTTTTTGCTACGGCGGACCGTACGCGCTGATCGGGCCGAAGCGTCTGGGCTACTACGGCGGCGTGTCGTGCCACGGCACGCAGTTGGGCGATTTTGTGCATGAACTCGAAGGCGCCACGCAGCCGATATCGATCATCTGGGGCGATCTCGATCACGCGGCACCTCCGCCGGTGCAGGCGATGTATCGCGCCGTGCCCGCGCGCCACAAAAACGTGGACGTGCATATCATCCCCGGCGTGAATCACGGCTACATGATGCGAGAAAATCCTGCGGCGTTTCATCAACAGACGTATGACCTGTCGATGGGGCGTGCGCTCGCGATACTGAACAGCCTGCGCTGAAGGTTATTTTATAAGTATATGTTTTTAAAGGAAATTTTGTTTGTGATGCTCGTGGCCGGCACAAGCGCCACATGCGCACAAAGCGCGCCCGCGAGTAACGCAAACAAGCTTGCAGGAAATTTCCCCACCAAGCCGATACGCCTGCTGGTCTCCGGCGTGGGCGGCGCGGGCGATTTCGCGGGCCGCTTGCTGGCCGCCGATCTCACGCAGCGTCTCGGTCAACAAGTCGTCGTGGATAACCGCCCCGGCGGCGTGACGCCCGGCGAAATTCTCGCCAAGGCGCAACCGGATGGTTACACGCTGATGATGGTGGGCTTTGTGATCTGGCTCTCACCCTTCATGCGCGATCAGGTGCCGTTCGATCCGGTGCGAGATTTCGCACCGGTGTCGCTGGCGATCAGTTCACCCAATGTGCTGGTGGTGCATCCGTCGCTGCGCGTGAAGTCGGTGCCGGAACTGATCGCGCTGGCGAAACAAAAACCCGGCGCGCTGAATTACGCAACCTCAGGCGTGGGTAACTCCAATCACATCGCCGGTGAATTGTTCCGCTCGATGGCGGGCGTGGACCTCGTGCGGGTGAATTATCGCGGCGCATCGCTGGCATTGACCGACGTAGTGAGCGGGCGCGTGGAACTGATGTTCGCCACCGCCAATGCCTCGCAACCGCATGTAAACGCGGGACGCTTGATTGCGCTGGGCGTCACCTCATCGCAGCCGTCCACCGTGGCGCCGGGCCTGCCCACGGTCGCGGCGGCGGGCGGCCCTGCCATGGCTGGCTACGAATCTGCGGCCACCATCGGCATCCTCGCGCGCGCCGGCACGCCGCCCGCCGTGGTGAATCTGCTGCACCGCGAAATCGCGCGTTATATGCGCACGCCGGAGGCGAAAGAGCGTTTGCTGAAAGCGGGCATCGAAGCCGTGGGCAACACCCCGGCGGAATTCGCCGCGATTATTCGCGACGACATGACGATCAAGGGCAAGGTTATTCGCGAGGCGGGGATACGGATGGATTGATGGGCGGCGGCAGTTTGCGTAGGATGGGTGAAACCCATCACAGACCAAATTTGCGCACAGGCGAGCACCTCTGGTGATATCGTTGGGCGTCCGCAGTAGAATTACGGGCGTTCAACACTTACTTGGGATGGATCAATCATGACAATTCGCTGTCCAATGCGGGGCATGTTATTGCTGGTCGTTCTGTTCTTCAATGTCGTGTGGGCCCATGCGGCGCAAAGTCCGCAGCTGAAACGATTGGCGGTCGATGCGCCGAAACGTATCCTGTTCGTCGGCAACAGCTACTTCTACTACAACGACAGCTTGCATAACCATGTTCGTGGACTGGCGATTGCCGGTGACACTTCAATCGAAAAGGCGCTGCAATATAAATCAGCCACAATTGGCGGCGCCCCCCTTTCGCATCACAACGTTCAGTACCTGCTCGCGCCGGGCAGTTTGGGCATGAAGCAGCCGTACGAGGTTGTGATTCTGCAAGGGAACAGCGCCGACGCGATGGCGGATGCGTCTCGTGCGTCGTTTCGGGAAAAGGCAGTCGAATTCAACACCGTCATCGTGAAGACCGGTGCCGGGACGGCGCTCTACATGACACACGCGTACGTAAAACCCAACAAGAGCGCGAGCCCCGACATGATCCGCAAGATCGAGGATATGTACGTCTCTGTCGGAAACGAAATCGGTGCTCTTGTGATTCCGGTGGGCCTCGCGTTTGAGGAAGCGTACCGCCGCAAGCCCGACATCAGGCTGCACAAGGATTACGACGGCAGCCACCCTGAACTGATCGGCACTTACCTTGCTGCTTGCGTGGTGTACGCCAGTCTTTACGGCAAGTCACCGGTTGGTAACAGCTACGATTACTACGGCAGGGTGGAAAAGGAAACTGCGGCGTTCCTGCAGCAGGTGGCGCAGGATACCGTCCGAAGGTTCTACGGGCGTTAGCAAGGGTGGGCACGTCTTTTGTGCCCACGCGGACAGCTAAAAATTCACCCGTCGATGCGGTAGCGTGAGTGATGCGCGCCATGGCGGTGACGCGCGGAAGGTGCGCTGCGCTCCACCCACCCTACGAGACCTGTGAAATCAACCGCCGGACGGGTACTGGCACATGGCCGTAACTCATCGCAAACACGCCTGCCTACGCGGCCGCAACCATGCGCTCCGGTTTGACATGCACGGTGTCTTTCTCGCTCGCCACCCACACCTCGCCGTCCTGGATGGTGTAGGTCAACGCCATCGCGCGGTCGGCTAGTTTCGCCATGGCCTGACTGGAAGCCAGCGGAATAGTCTGCACCGCGAGGTTGCGGCAACGCGCGACGGTATCGCGCACGCTATCGCGCCACATCGCAGCACCCGAGCCGCCGTAGCTGTAGACCACGACATCGTTGGCGCGTCCGCAGGCGCGGCGCAGGCGTTTTTCATCCGGCTGGCCGACGTCGATCCACTGTTCGATGGCGCCGGTCAAATCCTTGCGCCACAGGTCGGGTTCGTCGTCGGCGCTGAGTCCGCGGCCGAAGGTCAGATACTCGTGCGCGTTCAGCGCGAACGCCAACAGCCGCACCATCATGCGCTCGTCGGTTTCGGACGGGTGGCGCGCCAGTGTCAGCGCGTGGCTTTGGTAGTAATTGCGATCGGTGTCGGAAACCTGCACCGATGCCTTGAAGATGGTGGCTTTCAGTGCCACTGGCTATCCCGGCCGCGCCGCCGTCAAGCCGCCATCGACCACAAGATGCGTGGCGGTAATGTAACGCGCTTCGTCCGAAGCGAGAAACACTATCGCGTTGGCGGAATCCCACGCGTCCCCCATGCGCCCGATCGGCACGGCGGCGTGGCGATTGGCCACCAGTTCAGCGGCGTCTTTGGGGCTGAGTCGTTTCATCAGGCGCGCTTCGACCAGCGGCGTGTGCATGGTGCCCAGCACCACCAGATTGCAGCGGATGCCCTTCTTGATGTAGGCCATGGCGGTGGATTGCGTAAAGCCGACCAAACCGGATTTTGACGTGCTGTACGCGACATCGATACGGCTACCGACACGATGCGCGAAACCGGCCACCGACGACACATTCACGATCGCGCCGCTGCCTTGTTTTTCCATCACCGGCAGCACGTATTTGCAGCCGAGGAACGCGGTTTTGAGATTCAGATCAAGCTGCGTGTCCCAGACTTCTTCGCTCATCGCGACCGGATCGCCGGGGGCGGAGCCGCCGCAGTTGTTGACCAGAATGTCGATGCGCCCGAACTGTTTGACGCAGGCATCGACCATCGCTTTGACTTCGGCAGCAACCGTCATGTTGCACGTGTGCGCAACACACACGCCGCCTTCTTTTTCGATGATGGCGCGTGTGTCTTCAATCGCTGCGGGATTGATGTCCGTACCAAACACTTTCGCGCCTTGGCGCGCGAGCAACACGGCGGTGGCTTTGCCGTTGCCGTAGCCGGCGCCGACTGCGCCTGCGCCGGCGACGAGCGCGACTTTTCCTGTCAGATCAAGCATGAGTTACATATCCAGTTGAATTTCTTATAGACCAACACTACCACTGTCATTCCCGCGCAGGCGGGTATCCCCTTCCCCTCG